>JAFUJE010000084.1 GCA_017473795.1 Clostridia bacterium | reverse complement strand
GGAGACAATCAGGAAGTTAAGGCAAACGAAGAAGTACCCGCTCATGAATAAGCGTTTTACCAAAAACGATGCGGGCTTTACTTGTCAACATTGCGGGCATGCAGTTAAACCACTGCTCTCGTCCTCACGTGACCATTGCACAGCGTGCTTGTATTCGCTGCACGTGGATATTAACCCCGGTGACCGAGCCAATACTTGCCATGGCTTATTAGTACCAATTGGTATCACTATGAACAGCAAAAAAGGCACAGTGATTAATTATCATTGTGACACTTGCGGAGAATACCACAACAATAAAGCCGCCCCCGACGATGACTACGACGCAATTGTTGAATTGGCACGTAACCCCTTGAAGTATCTCTATTCCGCCCCATCGGATAAAAAATAACGCAAAAAGAAACCGCCCCGAAAGGCGGTGTTTATAAGTTTTTTCTTTGAACTATTTGCAAATGTGAACGGCTAAGTCCACGGTTTTCACGCTGTAACCCCATTCGTTATCGTACCAAGCCAATAATTTAACAAAATGGTCATTTAAGAAGACACTTGCTTTGGCGTCAAAAACACAAGTATGTGAGTCGCCAATGATATCACTGGAAACAACATCCTCTTCGGTATAAGCAATGACACCCTTCATTTCGTGTTCGCTGGCATCTTTAATCGCTGCGCAAATTTCTTCTTTGGTTGCTGGTTTTTCCAAGGTACAAGTTAAATCAACCACTGATACATTATTAACTGGAACACGAAGACTGGTACCGGTCAATTTACCTTGTAATTCAGGAATTACTAAGCCCACTGCTTTAGCGGCGCCCGTTGTGGACGGAACAATGTTATCATAAGCAGCACGACCTAAACGCCAGTTTTTCTTATTGCTGCCATCCACGGTATTTTGTGTCGCTGTTACTGCATGTACTGTAGTCATTAAGCCTTCCGCAATACCAAAACGTTCTTGAATAACTTTGCACAACGGAGCGATACAGTTTGTGGTACATGAAGCGTTCGATACAATTCTTTGGTCAGGTTGATAATTTTTTTCATTTACACCCATTACATAGGTTGGTGTTTCTTGGTCTTTTGCCGGAGCGGTAATCACAACTTTTTGGGCACCAGCATCTAAATGGGCTTGGCAACTGGCAGACGTTGTGAAAACACCGGAAGCCTCTGTAACAACATCAACACGATGTTTTCCCCATGGCACGTTAATCGGCTCTTTTTCTGAGTAAAAAGTAACGCTTTGTCCATTAATAATTAACGCATTATTTTCGTTATCAATTTTAATATCAACGTTTAACCTACCATGAACGGTATCATGAGTCAACAAATACGCTGCATACTCCAAAGCCATTCCCGGATTATTTACCGCCACAACGGTGGCATCTTTGCGTTGTAATGTATTACGTAAAATCAAACGACCAATTCTTCCAAATCCATTAATTCCAATTCTCATAATTATTCTCCCTTTATTTTTAACTTTTATTATCTTTAGCGATTTAAGATATTTTTAATCTCATAAATTACTTCGCCGGCATAATACTTGACTTTACCAATGCGTTCCAACAGTAAAGCACGCAAGAAAGACATCAACGCCAAAACGATAAACGCAAAGGCTGAAGTAAAAATCACACCTAAAAGCACCGGATGAGCAACAGCAGTGACATTGAACCCTAAGACAAACGTAGCCACAGCCAACAGCACGAACAAAAGCCCCCACCAAATATTAACCGGAGCGACGTGCCCTGCTTTCTTGAAGCCAACATAGCCACGGGTGCGTTTACGTAATTGTTCAGTACGGGCTTTAACTTCGCTATCTGTGTATTCACTGGCATACCAATATTCTTTAGTTTCCCAGCCGACCCAGTTATTCATGGTACGCATATACTTAGTTTTTGACGGATTATCACGTAACACGGCAACAACATCTGCGGTATAAAGTTCCGCATTAACAATGCCGGTAAAATAGCCATCAAGTACAAACAAACGACAAGCCAAACGTGTCATACGGTCAGTGATTAAAGCTTTACGACGTCGCCAACCATTAAATTGACGATAGCCATAAATAATTGGTGTCCCACTTTTTAAATGTTCGTTGACCATACCTTCCAAAAATGCAACAGGATTTTGCAAGTCAATTTCGGCGGTTAAAACTAAATCTCCAGCTGCCACACTTAAGCCCGCAGTTACTGCAGAGTGTTTTCCAACCCGATTTGCCAAAGTCACAATACGGAAGTTTTGGTACTCACGTGCAAATTCTAACATAATCAAACGAGATTCATCATTACTGCAATCATCGACAGCAATAATTTCCCATTGATATTGTTTTTTGTATCGAATATTTTCCAAGTCGGCAATGTATTTTTTTAATACGTCCCTTAGGACAATTTGTTCATTATAAACTGGCAACACTAAAGAAATTTTCCCCATACATATATGATAACCATTACACCCCATTTTCGCAAATTATTTTTTAAGATTACAATGCATTGCCGAAACTAAATTTTAGTATTATAATCCAAATATTATGATCAACGTGTGGGCAAAAATTGTGATTGATCACAAAGTAAAACAAAGCGTTGTGGTACCTGTCGACCCTGCAAATTTTTATGATGGAATTACACAAATTGCCAGCGAACTGAGAATTCCAACTCCCGTCATTACACAGTCACAGATCGACCATTTTTTAGAATTTAACCTGCTGAAATTAAAACAGCGAGACTTTATTGAAAGTATCCCCTTTGATATTTTAGAATTTAATGCTATTATTGATAAATAATGAAAACAATTGTCGGTATTGCAACTCCTATGGGTTTTGGTGGCGTCGGAATTGTCCGTCTTTCCGGGAAGGACGCTTTGTCTATTGCTACCCAAATTTTTAATCGCCCATTAAAACCACGTCATGCGACTTTGGGTGTAGTTACCGGTGATAACTTTAGCGATACAGTATTAGCAATTTACTTCCCTGGCCCACATAGCTTTACAGGTGAGGATGTGGTTGAGATTCAAGCCCACGGTGGCTGGCATTTGGTTAACCGAATCATGCAAACAACAATTCAACATGGTGCAGTTCCCGCCGAACCGGGCGAATTTACCCGCATTGCTGTCTTAAACAATAAAATGACTTTACAGCAAGCCGAAAGTTCTTTGGATTTAATCAACGCAGAATCAGACGCTGAATTACAAAATGCTGCCCGTTTAATGTCGGGCGAGTTAGAAAAACTGGTTAATACAATTGAAAAAGATTTGATTGACGCCCGAGCACAAATTGATGCTTATCTGGATTATCCCGAAGATTTAGAATCACCTGATTTGCCAACGCAGGAAATTAACCACGCCAAAAATACAATCCAACAGTTACTCACCACGGCTCGCCACGGTCAAATGATCAAGAACGGTATTAACGTTTGTTTAATTGGTTGTCCTAATGCTGGGAAAAGTAGTCTCTTTAACGCTTTAATTGGTGATAACCGCAGTATTGTGACCGACATCGCCGGCACCACTACCGACAGCATTTCGGAAAAAATTACTTACCAAGGTATTAAAATTAATTTAATTGATACGGCTGGCATTCGTGAAACAGCCACATCGGTAATTGAAGAACATGGTATCGCTCGTGCTAAAACAATTTTACAAGAAGCAGATATTTTATTAGTAATTGTGGACGCTACGACACGGGAAATAGTCGACTTCCCACAAGACAAAAAACATTTAATTATTTATAACAAAAGCGATTTGTGTTCGGATATACCTACCGACGGGATTGCGGTTTCCGCTAAAACCGGGCAAAATGTAGAATTGATTTTAAAGACTATTGTTGCCATGGCGACTGAAACGGCACCAACCGGTAGCATGATTTATATCACTAACGAACGTCAAACAAATCTTCTAAAACAAGCACAAACATTTTTAAATGAGATTAACGAAACCGCACCACTCGACCAAATTTCCGCTAATATTACTTTGGCGTTAGGTTGCATTGGTAAAATTACCGGAACAGATATTGACGAACGAACTTTAGATGAAATCTTTGCCAAGTTCTGTTTG
>JAFUJE010000083.1 GCA_017473795.1 Clostridia bacterium | reverse complement strand
GTTGCTTCTTTAATTAAATTGTATTCGTCTTCGGTGATAGACTTAACTGTGATATTGTTAATAAAGATTTGACCGTCAACTCTTTCTGTTGTTTCAGTATCGTCTGTGTCAGCAACGTAACCCAACGTAATTTGTAAGGTGGTTGTGGTTGCTGTATCGGTTGGTTGTAAATATAATTTATATTCGTAGGTTAAATCTTCGTCGGCTTCGTCAGTAATAACTTCAAGTAAGCCATCATAGCCACTGAGTCCTAAATAAGCATTTTTGCCACGGGCTTGGACAATAATTTCGTAATATTCTGTAGCGGTGAAATTATAAGCGAAAGAATTTTGGATTACAGTTTTTTCTTGGTTAACGTTTTTCAAGGTTAAGCCATTGACGGCAGCATCATGATAAAATTCGGTAATTTCGTCTGCGGCTTGCCAAATGCCTTCAATCGATAAAACATTCGTTAAATCAATATTGCTTGTTGCTGTCTGACTGGTGCCAGCAGTTTGTGAAGTGCTTACGTTATCGATGTAGGTATAGCACTCGCTGCCGTTCATTTCAAAGCGTAAGTAGTAATTACGTGAACTGGCAAATTCGTCTTCAACAATGGCAAATTCATATCGTTGCCAGTTGGTGTCGTTAATTTCAATAGCGTCACCAAGTCGAATTGGGTTGATGAATTCACCGTTATCATCGGTTTCCGCAGTAAAAATGTAAGCTTGGGTTTGTGCATTATTTGTACTGCAAGCATCAAATGAAATATAAGTGGTGGCATTAACTGTGGTCGTGAGGGCAGGGCTGGTAATCGTATTAATTGCGTTACTATTATTACGCATCATGTATACGTGGTTATTTACGTCAGAATTTTGATTATCGCCAAAGCGTTCATTCCATAAAGCAGAATGCCAGTTAACAATACCATTGGTAGAAACGTTGGAAGTCCAAGTTTCGTCAACTAATGGATAAGGATAACCACTGCCGGAAATATTTACTGTATCAGCAGCACGACCTAAGTCAAATGCTCCGTTTGTAATAGTGGAGTCTTCGGTGTTGGCGTATTGGTCGCAGGTTCCATGTACGCCTAAAGCAGTGGCGTTATCTGCAGCGTAACTGCCGTTGACTTTGTAAATTTTAAATTCGTCAATACAAGCCCAACCAGTGGTGGTCTTGTCTGAATTGAATGTGAATTTAATTTCGTGTTCTTGGTTGATTTCTTGTCCGGCAATGTAGAAGACGGTATTTAACTGCCAACCGTTATAGTGAGAATAACTGGTTAAATTGGTAATTTGTTGTGTGGTATCGCCAATCATTAAATTGAAGCCAGTAAAGTCGGTAGCTGATGTTGCAATTGAATAGAATTGGAACATATAAACTTCGTGTGGGTTAGTGGTGAATGTATAGTCAGCCTTTGCTAAAGTTAAAGAAGGAGTTGATTTAATACCTTTTAATAACATTACGTTAGCGGCACTGGAACCATCTTTGTTGTAGAAATCACTTTGTTCGCTGGCAAAACCTAAATTAGTCGGAATGCTTGCGGTTGAAATGTTATTATATGCTTCGGCGTTAGTAGATGCAGTTGATGCTTCAAAATCTGTGTTAGCAAATTCTTTAACCAAAACAACGTCATTGCTTTGTGTGAAATCAATAAATTCAGAATTGCTTGCGTTGCTGCTTGCTAATTCAGTTTCAAATTCATCTTGGGTAACAGCACTGACCGTAAATTTATCAAAGTAAATACCGCCCAAAGCATCTTGGTTGCGAGAACCAAAATATAATTGCGGAGTTATGGAAGCCGCTTCTAATTTGTCGGTAGCAATGTAAAAAGTAGCGGTTTCCCAACTGCCCGTGGTTCCTAGTTGAATTTCTGCGTTGTTGACGTTGTTGATATAAAAGGTACCAAAGGCGGGACTGCCGGTGGTATTATCTTTTTGCTCAACAAGGTGATAATCAACAGAGACTAAATAATAACTGTTAACTGATAAATTGATGGCGTTAGTGGTATAGTAGCCCCTGTCCGGCATATTTGGAGTGTTCGTAATAACAGCGTATGGAGAACGACCACGAATATCATCATTGGTTAATGTGTTAGCATTGCTTTCGTTAAAAGCAGCATTATTTTCTGTTGTAA
Source organism: Clostridia bacterium (assembly GCA_017473795.1). Lineage (GTDB taxonomy): Bacteria > Bacillota > Clostridia > Christensenellales > UBA1242 > RGIG8050. The sequence goes on along the minus strand of JAFUJE010000083.1, from coordinate 1,911 downwards.
CTTGTTGCGAAGTTATATAGGAACTATTTGGCTTTGTCCAAGATGATAAATCATATGTGACGGAATCAAAGTAAAATGGGTCTTTGTTTTGTGTCGGGGCAGTATACGTGGTTGTCGCTGCAGGAACCAAGGCCATCAGTTGGTTGGCTACGGCAGGCATACCCGGAGTAAAGACCAGTAACGCCATTACTAAAACTACAGTTAATATTTTACAAATTTTCTTCATAATGATTTTTTCTCCATATATATACAATATATGGGGTTAGTTTACACCAAACAGACCCTTTCTAGCAAGAAAAAAACTTTTGCGTAAGCCCTATACAAAAATTAAAATCTGTGGTAATCTCGCATTATGTTGAAAGTTGCAGTAATGGAATTAGGCACTAATCAAATTAGATTATCGATTGTGCGTATTGAAGAAAGTAAGTATTTCGAAATTGAAAAAGAGTACACGGAAAATGTTGGGATTGAACAACATTTGCAAGAAAACAGCGAATTAGTGAAAACTGTAAAAATCAAAGAGTGTATTAATATTTTGCAAATGTATAAACAAATTGCCGTTGCGAATGGAGTTTCAAAATTTCACTGCGTAGCGTCGGCAAATATTACAAAGGCAAAAAATTACGTATCATTTTTAGAGGAAATTAATTCAGATTTGGATTTAGAATTTAAGTTGTTAACGGAAGAAGACGAAATTAATTCCTTATATACAGCAGTAGTTAATACTATTGATATCGCAAAGGGCTTAATTGTTTCGGTTGGAAGTTCTAGTACACGTTTAGTTTACTATTGTCGTCGGGTAGTGTTGAGTAGCGTAACCATTCCAATGGGGGCTGCTAATTTTACTACAGTGGAAGATTTTAACAATTTATTAAAAAACGCTGGTGAACCATTGCAACAAATTGATCCAGAAATTCCTGTAATTGGCTCCAGTGAAATTTTTATGGGCTTTGCTCGTTTGTCACGTAAGAAAAATAAATACCCATTTGATATGGACCACAATTACAATAGTGATAAAAATCACTTCAATGAAATCTTAACCTTCTTGCAAGGCTTGGATGTAGAGCGTGGCGCTAAATTAAAAGGGATTACCGCAAATGGAATTGGTTACTTGATGAACGGTATGACCATTGCTTTGGCGGTAATGGATTTTGTAAATTTGTCTAAATTAGTTATTAACCGTTACGCACGTAATGTGGGAATTGCACATCGTTTAACAATGCAAGAAGATGATAAGCCTGTTACAGACGTTTGTATGAACAGTATTGAAAGTTTGATTTGGGCGAATGGTTTGGATTTAGAAGGGGCTAAGTATCAATATTATTTAGCCAGCACATTGTATACTCAATTAAAAGTGTTGCACAAATTGCCACGTGTTTATACCCGTATTTTAAAAGCGGCGACTTTGTTGTTTAACTTAGGAGCCAATATCAATAAACAAAATTTTGGGAAAATTACTTATTACGCAATCTTAAATTCAAACTTATATGGTTTGAGTCACAAAGAAATTGTCATGGCTGCGTTTGTAGCTAGTTGCCGTAACTGGGACGATTTCATGTTGTCAGAGTGGGTTAAGTACAAAGACTTAATGGACGACGAAGATTTAACGATTGTGCGTAAATTGGCTATCATCGAAGTTATGGCACACACGATTAACTTGCGTAATCAAAAAGTAGTAAAAGACATTTCTTGTGATGTCTTAGGTGATAGTGTCATAATTAAGTTAGTAACTGAAACGGATATGAAGAAAACTAAAGTTGATGTTGATGCTGCAAAAACCGAAATTTTCCAACTAGGAAAATTAAGTAAAGAATTTACTCGTATCTATAAAAAGAACGTGGAAATTTTATAATGGAAGAATTACCGCCGATTGCCGAATACTTTGATGACGAACCGATTATTACTCCGGCT
>JAFUJE010000082.1 GCA_017473795.1 Clostridia bacterium | reverse complement strand
TTCCCATAAGTACTGAGCATAACTGGGCACAATTGGTGTTAGAACAATTACTACACTGCGCAATGCTTGGAACAAGCACCAATATGCATTCATTTTATCTTGATCTTCACCATTTTTCCAATAGCGACGACGATTAACACGAATATAAAAGTTAGAAATATCTTCAATAAAATCATCAGTTAATTTTACCACTTGATGAGTTTTAAACTCGTCATATGCAGCACGTGTAGATTGAATATATTGATTAGTTAACTGTACTAACCATAAGTCAATCGGAGCTAAATCCTCTGGTTGATAATTTTTCACATCAGGACGATCTACCATGGCATAAGTAGTATAGAATACATATGCATTCCAAATTGCTAACAAACGACGTTTTGCATCTTCAGCAATACTATCACCAAAACGCATATCTAAAGTTGGATTCGCACTGGCAAACGTATAACGTAATACATCAACACCATATTGAGCAGCTACATCTTCAATATAAATTTTACGGGGTCCGGTTTTTGAGAATTTTTTACCCTCTTCGTCCACCAAGGTTGAATATCCAACTACATTTTTGTATGGTGCTTCACCGGTTAAAACCACAGACATAAATAATTGTGCATAGAACCACAAACGAATCTGTTCTTCCATTTCCAAGACCATGTCGGCTTTAAATTGACCTTTAGGTTTAGTCGAGAAAGGCGCAATACCTGCGTCTAGCCAGCAGTCACCAACATCAGAAACTCTAGACACGGGCTCATGACATTTTTCACAAGTAATTTGTACTTCGTCAATATATGGACGGTGTAAGTGTGGAATTGCATCAACCTTAGCCGGGTCAATCGCACGAGAACGCAATTCTTCACGACTGCCAATAACATTCAAATGTCCACATTTTTCGCATGGATAGAATGGTAATGGTAAACCATAGAAGCGACGACGGCTGATATTCCAATCACCCATATCGGTTAGCCATTGACGCATTGACTTACCCATAAATGCCGGCGTCCAATTAACACTATCTGCAGCCCTTAATAAATCTTTACGAATATTGTCAGTTGCAATATCATAACCGGCAACTAAACGGAAGATAACGTCAGTTTTACAACGCCAGCAGAAAGGATAATTATGCGTATAATCGTGATGATAATACATCGTATTATTTGCGGTAAGTTTTTGGAAAATTATTTCTTCGCAATCCACAGTAGATAAACCGGCTAGCCATTCGAAATCATCATAGAAGGCACCATTTTCGCCTACAGGAATAATTGGATTCAAATTCAACTTTGTACCCAACGTAAAGTCCTCAGCACCACAACCCGGTGCAATATGAACAGCACCTGAGCCATCAATTTCATCAACTTGATCCCATGGAACAATTTTGTGATCGAAATCTTGTTTTTGTAATGGTAAGAATGGTTCATAACCTAAGCCCACCAAATCAGAACCTTTAATTTTTTCAACAACCTCAATTAAATCATCACGCAAAACTTTGGTACGAGCTTCACAAACGATAACTAAATTTTCGTCACTCTTAACACGACACTTGCAGTAAGTAAATTCTGGATTAATAGCAATTGCCACATTTGCCGACAAAGTCCAAGGCGTTGTCGTCCAAACTAAAATTCGTTCATTACGGTCTTTTAATTTGGCCTTAACATAAACAGCCTTGTGTGTGCGCTCTTTGTAACTGCCGGTCATTTCGTGTTCACTCAAGCTGGTACCACAACGAGGACACCAAGGCATTGTTTTATAACTTTGCTTAAGCATTTTCTTTTCATTACAAACTTTTAAGAAATGCCAGATCGAAGTAATATTTTGATCTGAATTTGTAATATAGCTACGCTCCCAGTCACCCAATTGTTCGATTAAAATACTTTGCTTTGTTTGACGGTCTTTAAAAAAATTAACACGCTCAATACATTTTTCAGTAAATTTATCGACACCGTAATCGACAATTTCTTTTTTACTTTTTAAGCCAAGTAATTTTTCAACTTCAACCTCAACCCACATACCTTGAGCGTCAAAACCCCAGACATAATCAACTTCTTTACCACTTACAGAATTGTAACGATTGTAGGCATCTTTTAAAGTACGTCCCCAACCATGATGCAAACACATTGGTGCATTAGCCGTAATTGGACCATCTAAAAAATTATATTTTGGTTTACCTTTATTTTTGGCTTTTACTCTTTCTAGTATGTCGGCTGGTTCATAATTGTGGCCGAAATCAAAAACTGAAGTTTCTTTTTTCATTAAAATTTCCTTTTATTCTAATTATAAATTAACATGATTTTTAATAACTTTCAATAATTTTAACTAAGTCAATAATATCAGCATTAGTTAAGAAACTTATTGGCGGCTCCATTGCTGTTCCCTTCTCCGTAATTAACACCCCAGCAATTTTACGATTATTGTTAAAGATAGTTAAGACTTGTTCGATAGTTACGTCTTTATTCACGATCGTAAAATGCCCAGACTGCGGATACAAATGTAAATAATCTTCAATTGATGTTTTGCGAATAAATTGGTCTAAATCAC
>JAFUJE010000081.1 GCA_017473795.1 Clostridia bacterium | reverse complement strand
GTTGGGGCGAAATTAATATTGCCAGCAGTGTATCTTGTTTCTCCATACTTCGGATATTAAAAATTTGAAACTGTTGCAGTTTTATCAATCTTAAAAGTGTAAATGTTAGATAAACCAACTTGGTCAGTTAAAACAATAGTATGGTTGCCTTCCTTGCCATTATCAATTTCAAGTTTTTTGTTTGTGTAATTACTATTATCCCAAGACCAGTGAGCCGTTGCCCTACTATCGCCCCAAGAAAATGTAACGTTTGTATTTGTTTCACCACCATTTGTCACACCGCTCAATTCCCCAGTTGGTGCTATCGTATCATTAAATCGTATTGTGGTAGTTGCAATTCCTTTATAACACCATGTGGGTACAGTAGTTATAGCGTATACTGTCATATATCTAAAAGCTAAAACTAATTTTACTTCATAATTTTTGTTCCACTCAAGATTTACATTTTTAGTATTATGCCAAAAATCAAGATTAGAATCTTCTTGTTCAAAATTATAATTTTGTGCCCCTACAAGATTATTATTTATGTAAACCAAAACAATACCACTATTAACAGTATATCCGTCTATATTTTCAGAACTAACTTTATCTGCATAGTGATAAATTCCTTTAGTTTTTTCTCTTTTAATGTGAAATTTTAACTGATTATTCCCTGGTGTGGCTGTTAAATTAACACTTTTTAAATTATATTTAACTTGATTAACATATTCACAATTTTTGCTGTTTGGTTCTACAATTCCTATAAAGGTACTACCTGGCACTACACCTGTCTTATTGGCATATTTATCATGAGAAATGTTCAATTCAGAAGTTTTTGCCGTATCATCTTCTGCATAAATTCCTTGGGGTGCTATTTTGATTGGTTTATTTTGAACTGGTGAAACCACGAAAGACAATAGCCCAGACAAAGCAGTCAATACAGCAATTAATAAAACTGTATAGATATCTATACTATTTTTACGCATTTTCCACCGTCCTTAAAATAAATTGCGTGAGTTGCGTAGTAGCATCAGTCCCGTGTTCTTTGCACATGCGGTGAAAATCATCACGAATTTTTTCGGAAATCCGAAAGTTCCACGGTGTGGTTGCACCGGTGTACTTGTTCTCAATCTTTTCGTATTTCTCGAAATTTTCCAGTTGGTCGAAGATAAAATTAACAAGGATTTTAGTCATATCTTTATCGTGTAAAAAACAATATTTTTTGAAAGCGGTTTTTAATCCAGTACTTGTTCGTAAACTCATTAAGATTGTTTTTTCTTTATCCACAATAGCTGGCTTTTTGACTGCCAGTAAATTATCCAGAACGGAACCCACTTTTTTTTCTTGTGTTGTCATTTACTTTCTCCTTCGAGTTCTACAAATTTATCAACGAACGCTTGGTAATCTTTGGCCGCGGCCGAATTTGGATCGTAATCGAAGATACTCATTCCACGTTCGGGCGCCTTGCATAAAACACTGGCCAAACGGATACCTTCACCAAACACTACTCCACCGTGTTGTGTGGCCAATTCTCTTGCTTCCGCAAAAGAAGCTTCGTTGTTGCAGCGTTTATCAACCATAGTTGGTAAGAAGCCGGCCAGTTTTAACTTTGGATTTATACGTACTTTGATTTCTTCCATAGTATCCAAAAGTTTATTGACACCATCCTTGCTCAAAAAATCCGGACGGAAAGGAATTACCACATGGTCGGCCGCAGTTAAGATATTAACTGTAATAATACCGAAACTCGGCGGACTATCAACTATCACATAATCATAACGGTCGGCGGCTTTTAAGATTGCTTTACCAAGCACATACTCACGGTCCAATAACTTGCGTTGCAATTCCAATTCCAAGTTAGCCAAAGTAATGTTGGCGGTAACGACATCAATGCCACTATCAACGCTACACACTTTCTTTTTAATAACGATATCCAACGGTAAATCGTTGGTCAGCCATTCCAATGCTGTGTTGCCTTCGTCTGGCAAACCTAAACTTTTAGTCAAGTGTCCTTGCTGGTCCAAATCAATGGCCAATACTCGGTAACCTTGTTTGGCCAAACCGCAGGACAAATTGACCGCTGTCGTGGTCTTACCTACTCCACCTTTTTGATTTACGATTGCTATAACTTTCATTTTTTCTTTCTCCTTTTTGTTTTATTTGTATAGATGTCTATACAAATCTCACGCTGTGTTCTGGTCAACATCGGCATAAGTCAACATCTTGTGTTGGACAAAACTTTTCAGTTCAATCGCCATTGCAGCAGCCACAATATCTTTCTTCTGTAATTTTTCAATCAAAGTTTCGAGTACATCGAAAACTTCAATCATATCGCTGTTTATCAACGACTCAAATTCGATTGCAGTTAAAAACGGTTTTAATGCAAGTTTTAGCGAAATCAACTTTTTTTCTAACTTTTTATATAATTTGTCTTTTTCGTCATTCACTTTGGTTTCTTCCTGTTCGGTCCATTCACCAGAATTATCAACTGCTTGTTCTTCTTGTGTTTTTTCTTCCTGTTTCGTGCCTTCGATTTTAGTTATATCAACATATAACTCTCGCTCACTAAATTCTTCTTGTTCCACATCGGCCAATGCAGATTCCACTAGCGGATACAAACTTTTTGCCTTGAAGCAAGGTGTGAAAACTGCTTTCAGCGGATTTTTACCCAACGCCAAGACAACAGCATTACCCATACGACCAGCACTTGCGTCGTTTAAGTTTTGCAATTCGTGTGGTGTAATCAATGGTCGTTCTTCCACACTTACCGAAACGCTAGTGTCTTTGTTCTCACTAAATGATTTCTTAACAATTTTGTGCTTGCCACAAAGCTTAGAAAATTCTTCAGTGGTAGCAACATCACTAGATTGGATAAAAATTTTAATATTACAGTTCGATTTAACGATATTAGCCACTTCCTTGCCATACTTGTCATTTAATTGTTCAAAACTTTGGATAATCAGCGTCATAAAAATTTTACGGCTGCGCCCCACGGTAATAATACCTTTTAGATTGTTTAACTTCGGCAGGTTGCCAAACTCATCCAAGATGAAGTAAGTTGTGCGCAACAATTCTTCGGTCTTGACACGACCACTGCGTTGGTTATCCCCGGCTTTATCGACCAGCGCCTTGTACATCTGCACTAATAACAAAGACACTAACTTGTGGCGATTCTCTTTGGAATCAGGTATTTTAATAAACAACGCATTCGGTTTTTCATCGAAATGAGTAAAGTCAATATCATTACCAGCTGTTAAACTCTGTATTCCACGGTCGTTCAGAAATGAAATATATTGACTAACATCGCCCAGGTAACTGGTTAATGTTTTGTCAGTGGTAACCAACACGGTTTTGGCCAAACCCCAAACTTTTGAAGAAAATTGGTTACGGTTTTGCAAATAAGCAATCAAGTCATCTGGATTGTCGTTTGCGTATTCGGTTAAAATCTTGTAGATGTTAAACAAACTTAATTGTTCCGGTTTAATCTTTTTATCACGCACATCTTCCCACAGTGCTAGTGCGACAGCAAAAACTAAATCCCTAGCACCCTTTTGCCAAGTGCTGTCGTGTTGGTTCTCAACCGGACACATCGTGTAGATAATATCGGCCATGTCAGCATAGATTTCATCAATCAAAGTTTGACGGACCTTTTTGAACTCTTTTTCTGCATCGGCCAAACTGTCAAAAGTTTTATCAAACACTTTGTATTTGTTTTGAACTTTTTCAATACCGGCATCAATTTTCGCTTGTTTGGCTAGAATACCGCTAAATGGGTTCCAACGTGCCGAATTGTATACTTCGCTCAAATTCAACACTTGCACTTTATACCCTTGTTTTTTTAGTGTATCAGCGTGCAATGTGTACAACTCCCCTTTCGGGTCCGTTATCACCAAACTTGGTTTCGATTTTGTCCTGGACAAGATTTCAATCGAAGGACTAACGAAAGTTGTCGTTTTACCAGAGCCGGTTGTACCAATCACCAGCGTGTGAATCGGTTTGGCCAAAATGACTTCGGCATCAGTTTCTTGTTTGTTCACTTTGGCCGCAACCGGCACACCGTCCACCACTTCACATAAGTTAATAAACTTGGTAACCATTAAGCCGGCATTGTTTTTAATTTCGCGTGGTGTTAAGAAATGCGTATCTTCCAAATCATTGTTGGCTTTCATAGCTTGCTTACCAATGTTGCCTTTTTTACCGGCCAACCATAAACCAACAATCGCCACCATAATAGCTACCCAAGCCAAAACAATTTGGCCATTAAAAACAAATCGTTTCGAAATTAACGAAAATACTGTTGTTATTGCAGCTAACAGCATAATGGCACTAACACACAAAAATATAACAATTAAAATGATGTACTTCTTCGATTTCATGCGCTAGCCTCCTGCATCATCATTTCTTGTATCATCATGTACTCGACGTCTTTAACGGTATTGGCAAACTCGGCTTGTACACCTTTCTGTACATTGCCCAGCATTTTAATTAGTGAATCAGTGGCCGTGGCTCTGCGGTAAACCCTAGCTGCATGCCGGCGCATATCCCGAGCTTCGTATTTTTTTTGCTTACTTGTTTTCTTGTAATAAGCCGGCTTATATTGCTTGCGCATTTCCCTAGCCAAGGCAATTACTAAATTACCAACACGGGCTTTGTAGTCCTTGCGCAAATTTTTCACATAATCAATCTGGCTGCGAATATTGTTATCGCTCTTAATTCCTTCAACTTTCTTGTTGCGTGCAGCAAGTTGGCGCAAGAAATCAGTGTGTAGTTTTTTAACTTCTGGTTGAGAACACAAGATAAAAGTAGCCAATTTGTCAATCTCCGGACGCAATTCGGCCATGTTTTCACTGTTGTATGACCAACGACCTTCTTTGGGAAATTTCTTTGCCAAAGATAACAATTTTAATTGCATCTCTTGGTCTGTAATATCACCTTTCATTTCTTTTAGTTTAGAAATGACAGCATTACGACTGCTGTAATAATCATCTTTACCTGCCACTGCCATATTAGCCGACACAAGCCAGTTATCAATCACGGATTGATTGAAGTTGCCCTTGGTTGTATAACCAACTTTGCCATTTTTATCGACGTGCGTGGGTTCTTTCTCAAAAAATGAAAAGTGGATATGACGGTGCAATGTATCACGGTGCAGCGAAGCCACCACACAAATATTGTCAGCATTAAGATGTGTCCTGTTAATAAAGTCGGTAAAGTGCTGTTTCAAAAAGTGCATTGCTTGGTCTTGTACTTGGAATTTCGGACTTGTTTCTTCATCGAAAGAAATGAAACCGTGCCAGATGTGACTGCC
>JAFUJE010000080.1 GCA_017473795.1 Clostridia bacterium | reverse complement strand
AGCACAAGAAGGGTTTAAGGTAAATTATGGTATTTACCGTGAAGATAGTACTAATACATCTTACATTGTACGTGACTCTAATGAATCATCGACGACCACAATGAAATTATCGGCAAGAATTGCTTACAGCGTAAACGACTTTAGAAAAGATTATGTTGAAGGCGCAAGTGCGGTAATACCATATTCTACAGACGGAGATTCAGATTTAGTTGAATCAAATATTTCAATTTATACAACTGATAAAACTGTAACAGACAGTGTAGTTAATCGTTCTACTATATTCATAACCCAAGAAAATGCTTCACGCTTAACTGCATTGGGTGAAGGAATTGATTATGTTTTCATGAGTGACATTCACTTAGACAAAATTGACGGATTAGAAAACGGTTGGAAACCGGTTAGTTTCCCAAGTAACTCAACTTTAGACGGTAACAACTTCCGTATCTTCTTTAACGAAACAGGTTTTGATTTAACTGATAAACCGACAAACATTGGTATGTTTACGAACATTCCAAGTGGTTCAGTAATTAAAAACTTACAAATTGTGGTTGAGCATGGTGCGACAGCTGAATCAGTTACTGTTGTAACTGCTGATTTGAAAGATTATGAAGACACCGCAGTTAATGTAGGTTTCTTAGCAGGTGTAAACAATGGTATTGTGACTAACACCGCAATTTTATCAGAATGGCAATTTGATTTGCGTTCTTTGACGGAAATCATAAATCCGGTGACAGGTACGAAATTCACAACTTCATTACCTTTTAATAAAGACGGTTATTTGTTTGATGATAAATATTTCTATGAATTAAATGAAACTGGTGATGAAATTAAACGTGTTTATAATGCATTAGGTTATGCAGTAGAAATGAATGGTAACTTTGATCAAGTTATCTATGATGAATATCGAAACGTTCAACATTGGATTTACCCAGACCGTACAGCGGTGGCACGTTATGAGGATTATAGTCCGATTAGGTCCTTAAAAGATATTAGCATTGATAGTGAATCAGCTGCTAAATTTTATGTTTACGCAAACAATGATCAATTAAGTGTTACTTTGGGTGGATTAGTTGGTACGAACTCCTACATGATTACCAACAGTCGTGTTTTAATTGATGTGGAATTGTATGGACCAGCTCACAGTACAGAGGCCGGTAAAATTGATGATGTCAATGTACGATCTTCAACCGTTGGTGGCTTCGTTGGTATTAATAACGGCACAGTAACATCAAGTTATTACCGTGACGGTACCGTAACTAACAATGCAAATGCAAATACAATCAAAGATACAAATAATGTTAGCTTGTTAGGTGGTTTTGTTGGTTATAACAATGGTACAGTTCAACAGTCTTATGCAATGGGGCGTTCAACCGATCGTGAAAAAAATATTAACCATATATCAACTGCTGGTGCGGTTAAAACAATCCGTAACTCTTTGGGTGGTTTTACACATTTAAATAATGGTACGATTACTGACTGTTTAGTAAACATGGTAATTTATAAGACAGGTACTGAAGGTAAAGCGGGTGGTTTCGTTTATCAAAATACTTCTAAAGGCAAAATAAGTAATTGTATTGAAAATAATAACATTATCTTACAAAGTGGTGGAACCCTTGATTTCTATGCGCCGTTCGTTGCTATAAATAATGATAGTGATACGGGTAAAGTAGTTGATACAACCAATCTTTCAAACCTAATTTATGCTGGTAACGCTGAAAGTAACAGTATTAGTGGTGACTGGGCAGGTACCTTAAAACGTTTAACGAATAATGATGTAAATAAATATGATGATTTCAGTAATTATGAAGGCTTTTCGATGGGTCAAAATGATAATGAACAAACCGTTTCAACGAAAAATACTGTTTGGGTTATGACCAATCTTGGACCGATGTTGCGTGCTGCTAATGAAATTACAATAAGTTTCCGTAAGTATACTTGGGAATCTTCACCATATCTTTATGCTCCAGGTAGCGCTGAGAATCCGTATTTGGTATGGAATGAAGACCAATTCAATGACTATATCTATGGTGCAACTGCACAAGCAACTCAAGCCGATAAAGATGCTGGAACGGGCGAATTGAAAGATATTGAGACCAGCCGACAAGATAACCATATCCGTTTGGTTGATAACGTTGCTTTAAGTGGCATTAAGGATACTTATAAAATTATTTATACAGGTACCTTGGAAGGTAATGGTTTAACAATGAGTGGTATCAGTTTGGATACTGTAACAAATGATTTAGCAACAATGGGACTTTTCGGTAAGACCGAATATGCGACAATCCGTAATATTAATTTCAAAATTGGAAATATCAATTCAACGGCACGTTACGTCGGTGGTATTGCTGGTATTGCGATTAACACCAGTTTTGTTGACGTAAAAGTTGCAAATAATAAAACTTCCGATGAAATTAAGGGTGCTAACATTGTTGGTGGATTTGCTGGATTGAACGTGGTTAACGATCCGACAGTTGAAAATTACAACTTAAATAGTTCAGTTTCGGTAACTGCAAACTTCCATAATGGACAAACTGATGTCGGAGCGAAACCGTTTGCTTCGGGCAAAGAATACGTTCAACAAACTCTTTATGCCAAAGTTGAAGCATTAAATATTTCTTACGAGCAAGGTTTTGGTACCGCTGGTGCAGTGTTTGGTTACATTACTTCTAATCCAAATTATTATCGTGTTTTCGATGAGAAAGGTCATGAAGAAATTAAAGAACGTGTGTTCGAAAAGACAATTCAATTAACTTCAGGCGGTGAAGAACTGGCCAGTGAAGATTGTCAAAGTTATAACACAGAAAAAGATTGGTTTTTGAAGGATTCAATGGGTAATGTTGATAACAGTGGTAAGTATTATACTGAGCACATAGTTTTACGTAATGTTAGTGGTAATGTAAATATGGTTTCTGCTAATGTAGCTGGTGGTTTGATTGGTATCATGGACGAAACCATTGAATTAAGAAAACCGGATTTAATTAGTTTAAGTGGTTTAAGTGGTAAATATTACTTAGGTGGTATCGTTGGTATTAACTTGGGTAAAATTTCAGGCGGAGTAGATACTGAATATGAAACTATGAACCTTAAAAACTGGTCGGTCTCAAGTTCTGCAGGTCAGTCATTCATTTTCCGTGACAATCCATCAACAGAAACTGCTAATACACGTTTCTGGGGTATGACTGTTGGTGCTGTTGCTGGATACAATGACGGTTTTGCTATTAATCAAAATAGTGGTGTAATTGAAAATATTCATGTTAATGTTGATGTTTTGAGTTCAAATAGTAAACTACAATATATTGTTGGTGGTATTGTTGGTGCTAATGGTGAATATGGTTACGTAAAAAATGCTGTTAATACCAATTCATCCGTAAACATTAGTAATATTCAAGTAGATAGAACGCAAGCACAAAAAATTGGTTTCTATTTTGGACAAATTGTGGGATATGGTAGAGCATCAAAGCGTATGGACTTGTTGCAAGTAGATGTTCCTGATAATAATTATGGATACGTCGATGCAACTGCTTTCGAGACACCTGATTATAATGTTGGTGGTGTTAAAAATGCTTTTGGTGTTGTGGCTAATGAAACTTTAAAAGTACAAACCATGACGTTAGAAGAATATAAAACCTACTTATCGAAAACAATAACAGGAAAAGATTTAGTAACACGTATTGAAATGTTAGATCCTTGGGTACGTAGTTTACCAACTGAAATTGGTACAACGATTATTGATGGAAAAACATATTACGTTGAAAGATTTAATTCGGATGCAAAAGAAGCACTATTAACTTGGATTGAAGATGAAGATAATGCAATTTTTGAAACATGGGATCCAACGCATAGTGTACTTAAAGGTAAAGTATATGATGACTTTGTAAGTTATCTTACTTACAGTGCAATCAGCACAGAATTCATAACTAGCCAAAATGAAAATGAATTCAAAGCAAAACTTGAAGAATATCGCGCAACTCGCTACCAAATGGCATTAGAATTCTTTAAATACCAATACCAAGTGACGGAAAAAGGTATTTCTGGTAAACAAAATGCTGATTTCAGTTGGGCTCAATATGAAGCATATTTAACATACAAGCAAAATCCTGTTGGTACCAAGAATTTTACGGTAGAATTTAACGAACAAGATATTACCGTAAAAGAATATGAAACTGTACGTAGCTTGTTGAACGCACTGGAAGAAGGTAAGGAATTTACCAACAAAGACCCGTTACAAATTTATCTTAACTATGTAGTTCAATCTTCATATGAATCAAAACCGTTTATTCTCAATGACTACAGGATGAATTTGGAACAATATTACTACTACAATGCGAATTTGTATGGTCAAACATATCAATACGAAGGAAAAACTTACGAAGTTCCGGGCAACTTCAAAGCAACAGAAAGCAATGGCTACTTGGCATACTTGCACTTGAATAACACGTTTGAAGACTTAGGAAGTTCTAAACTGACGATTCCAGAATTTATCTACATGATGGCAAGTGAAGGCAAAATTGTCATGCAAAATGAAACTGCATGGATTAAAACCGGTCATATTGGCGCCGAAAGTGCTCGAATTAGTACGATCGGTGCGGTGGAACTTGATTGGGTTGGTTCAATAAAAGAACTTGAGTTTGAAAAGGTTGTAGCTGATGAAACCGACGTTGTTTATTACGATAAAACATGGAATGCGATGGCAAACTATACCACAGCAAAGAGCCTATATGGCTTGACCATTGCAAAATACAAAGAAATTATTGCTTTGGGTGGCAGTTTGTATGAATTAACTAAAGAAGGTGGTGCTTACGAAAATTTAGGTTCTGATGCAACGGATACATATATCTTTGCCTTGAAAGCCGAACAATACGACTGGAAGGATGAACAAATTGAATTCATTAAAAACTACTATGGAAATCAAGATGGTTACGATTTGCAATATGCATTGGCGGCAACAACTTATGGCCGAGTCGTTAATGTAGGCAATGGCAATGTCCGTGCGGTATATCAAACTGCGGCACAAGAGTTGAAAGAAAATCAATGGTATGCCGATGACGGCGATGGTGAATTGACAACCAAAGATCCGCAAGGTATCTGGTATTTCCCAGCAGGTGAAGACGTTAAATTCACAAATGGTGACGGACAAGAATATTACTTCTGGAAGGACGAAGCCATTTTATTGGGTGGTGACGGTGCGGCGATGTATATCGACGACGGCAACAAAATGTTTGGTACTGTCAAAGGTATTAATGGTGGCTCGGCTGATACACGTGATGCGGGTAGCGACATCTTATTGATGTACGAAGTGGCAAACGCAGACGAAGCCGATTTCTATCAAAAAGATAATAACGGTAAGGTTACCGGTTACTTCAAAATTGCCCGCCAAATTGTGGAAAATAGTATTGTATTCTCCGACGAAACCAACGAAGGCTCGGGTAATAAATCCGATTACTTGGAAGAAGCATTGTGGTGGCGTAACCAAGGCTTTACGGCGGAAGGATTTGACCAAATTAAAGCCCATGCGATGACCAAATCTAGTGATGCAGTTGTTACCAAGAATTCGGTTTATACAAGCCGTGCAACCGGTTACACATTGGCAGATGACTGGTATGCAGGTTCATATAAATCATTCAGCACCGGCAAAGACGCCGAAAAATTCACGCCGGCAGAATATGTGGAAATTGTCTTAGGCGCAAAATATGACGACGGCGTTTGGTACAGTAATTATGCCGATTACTTGTTGTTTGTTGAATTATATGATGCAACATCAACGGGACTTACTTCTTTAGAAAAAAGGAAACAAGTACTTTATAATATGATTCCTGGTGGGGAAACGTTGTTTAAATATCCATTTATAATTAACGTTGGAAATCTAAAAGTGGATAACTCAAAAGATTTTATCGAAAATATTGCCAGCGAAAATGAATTAGCCGATGCTATGGACTTTAATTCTTATCGTGATGCATTCTTGGCAATGTTCCGTGCTAAAGGCTCAACTGCGAACTATGTGGTATGGGCACAGGAGTTCAAACTTGAGAATGAATTACAATATTTCCGTTTAAATCATTATATTTATTACATCAAAAACAATTTGGACAAAGATGAAAACTTTATTGCTGCCGATTTACAATGGGCATTAATTCAAGAAGTTCGTGCCCAAATCATGTATTATGGTGTAACTCAAGAAGACCGTACCGAGGATTTGGTGACTTATCGTTGTGATTGGTATAATGATGGAACACCGTTTATTACTTTCCGTGATTATTGT
>JAFUJE010000079.1 GCA_017473795.1 Clostridia bacterium | reverse complement strand
TTTTAGTTTTAATTGCTACCATCTGGTTAATTACCAGCCTAATTTGGCACGGATCAATTTATGTACGCCGTAAATATTAATTTTTGATCTAACTAAAAAAGATGGCTTATCAATTAGCCATCTTTTTTTGTTAGATCAAAAATTAATATTTACGGCGTACATAAATTGATCCGTGCCAAATTAGGCTGGTAATTAACCAGATGGTAGCAATTAAAACTAAAACGTAGATGGTAATTGAACCGGCATTATGTCCGCCAAAAATCCAGTCTACTAAGTTGAAATTGAAAATACCAACCAGTCCCCAGTTTAATCCGCCAATGAACAGCACAATCAAACTAATAATGTTTGCAATGATCATAATTTAATTTCCTCCATGACTCTATTATGTCACCAAAGAATTAAATTATGCAAAACTGGTTTGATTGATTATTTAGACGGTTTTTGTTTTTTTTGTGAGAAGTATTCGTCGTCGGTTAAGTTATCGTAAGAATCGGCACGGTGGAGTTCGTAGGTATCATTTTCGGGATTATCAGCACCTTGAATTTTTTGTGATATGTCAATGATTTGCTCATGGCGAGTTTGTTTATTTGTCCCAGAAACTTTAGTAATTAAACGGACTAGGGGCGGGCATACCCATAAAGCAATGCCCGCAAGTCCGCAAGAAATACCAATAATTAGCATCCAAATTGGACTGGCAGGAGAGATTAGCATTAACAGAAAAAAAATTGCCCCAATAAAGAATAAGGCACACTCGATAATTGCTAATACCGATCCTTTCCCCAATTTCATAACGCTCTAATTATTTTCTGGGTTTTCCACAACCTGGACATCCTTCACATCCCATTGATTAATACCTCCTATGTATATATATTAACAGTTATTAGAAATAGTTGCAAATTGTTTACTAGATTTTTTTTGCAATGTATAATTAATTATATGGAAACAAATGCTGTCATTTTTGAGGATAATCATTTATTAGTTGTTATTAAACCACAGAACGTACCTACGGTGGCCGATAGTTCGCAAGATGAAAGTTTGCAGGAATCATTAAAGGCTTATACCGGCGGTTTTGTTGGAATTGTGCACCGCTTGGACCGTGTTACCGGTGGTGTTATGGTTTTTGCTAAGACAAGTAAAGCGGCGTCTCGTTTAGCGGAACAAATTAAAGATGGTACTTTTAAAAAGACTTATTATGCTGTTGTGAATGGCGTACCAAAACAACGCAAAGCAACATTGGTTAATTGGTTGGCAAAAGACAGCGTACGTAATTTGGTGGCTGTGGTTCCACAGACTACGACAGGGGCTAAACGAGCGGAATTAACTTATGAAATGGTTGATACCGTTAAGGGTGATACTTTGGTGGCAGTACAACTGGCGACTGGACGTTCGCACCAAATTCGTGTGCAAATGAAACATATTGGCAATCCGATTGTTGGTGATGCTCGCTATGGTGGCAGTCGAAAAGGAATTAAAGATATTGCGTTGTGGGCTTATCAGTTAGAATTTAATCATCCAACGACGCATGATCGTATGAAGTTTATTGTGAATCCGCCGGAAGATGGGGCGTGGACTAATTTCGATTTCAGGAGAAAACGTCAGTGAGAATTTTTGCGCTGTCGGATTTTCATCTTTCATTTGCTGTTGATAAGCCGATGAATATTTTTGGTGATCATTGGCATGATTATGAAGCCGAGATTCAAAAAAATTGGAATGCGGTAGTAGGCCCCGATGACATTGGAATTATTGCAGGTGATATTTCGTGGGCAATGCGTATGGAAGAAACTCAAGCGGATTTTGATTTTATTCGTAACTTAAATGGAACTAAAGTCATCATTCGTGGTAATCATGATTATTGGTGGAAGAGTGTTTCTAAAATCCGTGCTTTTGTGGGGGACAAGATTAAAGTCTTGCAAAATGATAGCGTAATACTGGGCAACACAATCTTTGTGGGAACAAGAGGTTGGCAGACACCAGAAAGAAATCGGGTACAAACTGAAGAAGATAAAAAAATCTACGACCGTGAAGTTATGCGTTTTGAAATGTCATTACAAAGTGCGGGTGATAAAGGGGATAAAAAGTTAGTGGCAATTTTACATTATCCGCCGTTTAATTGTCTGCGTGATGATTCGCCGTTCACCAAGTTATGTGAGAAGTATCACGTTGATGCTGTCATTTATGGACATTTACATGGTAAAGGTGGACGTGGCGATATTGTTTACACCAAGAACGGGATTAAGTATTATTTGACCAGTACGGATAAATTAAATCACAAGCCAGTCGAGATTACTTTTAATTGAAGCGTGGGCAAACCACACTTTTTTATTAGGTAATTCATAAATAGCAATATGTTATTAGAGTTTACCAAAATGCAAGGGGTGGGTAACGATTATATCTATATTGATGCTCGGCAACAAAAAGTGAAACACCCAGCGGAATTAGCACGCAGATTAAGTGACCGTCATTTTGGCATTGGCAGTGATGGGTTAGTGTTAATCTTGCCGGCAAGTAAAGGCGCCGACGTTGCCATGGCTATGTATAACACTGATGGAAGCGAAGGCTTGATGTGTGGTAATGCAGTGCGTTGTGTGGCTGAATGGTTATACCAACATAACGAGATGCGGAACGACATAATCCGGATTGCGACTAAGAGCGGTATTAAAGTGGTTAGGCGTTTGCGTGATAATTACTACAGTGTCAACATGGGTGTGGCGACAGTGGGGAGTGCTGATTTGGCCGGCATTCATATTTTAACAACGGTAAAAATTGGCAATCCGCACGTGGTATGGTTCCCGAAGTTTGAAATTAAGAATTACAACATTAAACGGCTTGGACAGCGGATAGAACACAGCAAGATTTTCCCTGATGGAACTAACGTTGAGTTCGTGCGTGTCATTGGCGAAAACCAATTGGAGATGCGTGTTTGGGAACGGGGTTCAGGTGAAACCTTAGGATGCGGTACCGGTGCTTGTGCTGCGGCTGTGGCAAGTGTAGCCCGTGGTTTTTGCGATCGGGAAAAATTAGTAAGGGTACAATTGCCGGGCGGTGAACTGGTGGTTGATTGCTCTGGTGAATATGTCCGTTTATTGGGGCCAGCAATGACAGTATTTCATGGTGTTATCGAAGTAGGTGCTGACGATGAAAATTAATCGGCATTATTTGAATTTAGCAGAAAATTATTTGTTTAGTACGGTGGCGGCTAAAACTCGTGAATATCAAAAACAAAACCCGACAAAAAAAGTAATTAAGTTAAGTATTGTCGATGTTTCCAGACCTTTGCCGCCGGTAATCGTCAAGGCGTTGCGACAAGCGTGTGCGGAAATGGGAAAGGTCGCAACCTTTCGGGGGTATGGACCGGAAGC
>JAFUJE010000078.1 GCA_017473795.1 Clostridia bacterium | reverse complement strand
TACGATGCGACAACAGCGACTTGGACACAGGAGCCGGCATCATTTGATAAATTTGGGCCGTTCAAAATTAAAGACGTTGTCTACAGTCATAATACAATGCCGTCTTCTGCCGATAATCAGCCGACGGTATCATTTGCGGTAGATACCAGTTACATGCAAACCAGCACTTATCGAGTCATGAACTTTAAAGGTTCAACAACTCGTAATTTTACTATCAATGGTTATGATATTTCCGCAGGGGAAGGTGACGACAGCATGGCCGGTGTACAAATCGTTGGGACTCCGAACATTACCACCACCAAAACATATGACGGAACAACCAGTGTTGCTGTTGAATGGCGTGGTTTGGTAAGTGTTGAAGGTGCCAATGGTACTTTGGCTTTAGCAAATGTAGTGGCGGCTTATGACACAGCCAATGTTGGAGAAAACAAAACGATTACTGTGAGTTATGTTTTCACAGGCTCGAATGCTTATTTGTATAGTTACAATTACTCCATTGAAAATTGTGTTATCACGCCGATTATTATTTCTGAAATTAATGGTTTAACCGCAAACAAAGTTTATGACGGTACGACTGATGCTACATTAATCACCAGCGGGGCGACTTACGTTGGCAAATTGGCAAGTGATGAAATTAGTGTTGTTCTTAAAGACGGCGAAAAATTAACTTATGCGGTTGCCGATGTTGGTACCAATAAGCAAATGAATTTATCTGGCTCTTCATTGCAGTTAACCGGTTTCCATGCTGGTAACTATGCACTGGCATCTGACTTAACTTTAGGTATTGCGGGTACTGTTACAGCGGCAAATTTGACGGCGGCGGCAACATCGTATACTGGCTCTTATGATGCCAAAGCCCACAACATGATTACTCCTGTCGAAGTTAAATTGTTAAACACAACAGTTGCTTACCAAATTGATGTAAATGGCGTAATTACTACGGAAATTTCGTATGCTGAAAACGCTGACGTTTTTGCTACGCAAGCGGATATCGAAAGTATCAAGTGGGAATATTCTTTGGACAAAGAAATTTGGGAAAGTGAAATTCCGACAATGACTAAGGCCGCTAACGTTACTGTTTATTTCCGTGTTACTGCGAACAACCATGCTAACTACGAAGGGCAAGTTCAATTTGCTTTATCTCCATTGGATATTAACTCTGTCGAAATTAGTGCAAGGTTGGGGCAGACGGAAATTGTTTACGACGGACAAGAACACAATGTAATTCCTTACGTAACAGCTAATCTTGACGGCGAAGAAATTAACTTAATCTATGGCGAAGATTTCCGTGTCGATTATATTAACGATTATACCGAAGGTGAATACGATAATGGTAAGGGCGATACTAAGAATGTTGGTAATATCATAATTCGTATCATCGGCTCTGGTAATAGTTTTGTTAACGTTTCAACGGTACAGCCTCAGTGTGAGATTCTGCCGATGATTATTGACGTGCCGGTTGAAGACACTACCAATTTCCACTACAATGGCAGTGAGCAGACATATAATATTGCTCCAAGTGATTTCTATGCTGTTAATGGCAACATTCAAACAGATGTTGGTACTTACGATGTCGTAATTAGTTTAGTTGATAGTCATAATTTGGTTTGGGCTAACGGTGCGGTAGACGACTTAGTTTATCAATTCATTATTTATGGTGGTAATGTTGTTGTTAACTGGGAATGGTTACATGATTACTATTATGTTGGGCGCAGTTATACTGTCGATGAAGCATTAATTGCTACTGCTAAG
>JAFUJE010000077.1 GCA_017473795.1 Clostridia bacterium | reverse complement strand
GCACCTTTGGCTCGTTTCACCGAAAGTCAATTCGGTTGGCTGACCGCTATTCAAAAATGGAACGTACCATTTATTAGTGCAGAAACCTTACTTAAACTCTTGACCGGAATCGCCGTCTTCATTGTAGTGCGTTTAGTCTGTATCATTATTGATAAATTACTAAAAGGTTTAAAAGAAAAATTAAAAGCGGTCAATATTATCGACCGTATTCTGGGTACCGTCTTCGGAGCTTTTGCCGCCTTGTTTGAATTAACTTTAGCCTTCATGTTGATTAACCATTTTGGTTGGGCATCACATTTATCTTTAACTGCTGAAGCCGGTGGCTTCTTCGCCTTCCGCTTGTTTGAATTCTGCCGTGACCATATGTTTGCTTTATTAGGCGATGTCTTTGCGGCTGCCGTTGCCGCCACACCTAAATTCTAAAAAACCCCACAAATAAAGAGTAGGGCAATTAACAAAAGTTCAAAAGTTATTTACAATTAAAATGTAAGTAACTTTTTTTTTATTGCGGTTGGACCGTTCCATTCTTCACAACAAAAATTTTTCCGACCGCTGGAGCATCGGTTGCCGTAATCACAACTTGGGTATCCGCAATGGCAGTTAGCAGTCTCGCTTGACGACTGCTATCTAACTCGCTAAAAACATCGTCCAAAAGCAAGATTGGTTTTTCACCAGTTATATCAGCAAACAAATCTAACTCGGCCAGTTTAATTGATAACGCTACTGTACGTTGTTGACCTTGACTGCCAAAAATGCGCACATCTTGGTTATTAATTAGAATGGCTAAATCATCACGATGTGGTCCAACCGTTGTTGTCCGCAACCGCAAATCTTTTTCTCGAGCCGCCAACAATTCACGTTCAAAATCCGCACAAGTTTCATATGTCATAGTAATTATTTCTTGGCCGCCGGTTAAAGCCTGATGTTTCTTCACGACGTAAGGTGTCAATTTTTGGATAAAGGCTTGGCGTTTTTGAATCAGAATTTTTCCTTGCTGAATCAGTTGCAAATCCCAGACATCCAACTCCCGTAAGTCACAATTATTTTTCAGGCTAGCATTGCGCTGTTGTAAAATTTTATTGTAGCGGGCGAGGGCGTAGAAATAACTTTTATCAATTTGGGATAAATCGATATTCATAAACCGACGTCGGTCAGCCGGTGCTTCCTTGACCAATTTTAATTCGTCCGGCGAAAAGAAAATGCAGTTGATTTGTCCCATTAATTCTGCCACTTTAGCAATTGGTACCCGGTTAATCGAGATTGACTTTTTTAATCCTTGTCCTAATTGAATCGCAATCTCGACATTACCAAAACGCTTCATTGCATTGACTTGTACCAACGCCCGTTCTTTACCAAATTGAAGCATTTCACTATCACGTACCGTGCGCCAACCACGCCCAACGCAAGAAAGGTAAACCGCTTCCAATAAATTGGTTTTTCCTTGTGCGTTCGGACCCACCAAAACATTAATCCCCGCAGTCAGTTGCAGGGTAGAGTGAGTATGATTACGAAAATTATCGACGGTCAAATTGGTAATTCGCATCAGATATAGCATACAAAAAAAACCGCAGATTTACCACGGTTTTTTTCGGTTTAAAGATTTAAACAATTATTTTGCTGCTGCTTTTTTTGCAGGAGCTTTTTTTGCTGGTGCTTTTGGAGCTTCCGCAGCAACTTCAGCGGTTGGTTGAGCAACTGTTGCTTTTGCTGGAACAGTAGTTGTTTCAACAAAACGAGTTACACCTTTGATTAATGGATGCAATCCAAAAACAAACAATGGAACCCACAACATATAGAAAATAACTGATGATAATTCACCACTAATGGTAACCATATCAGGTTCTTGGTTTGCAGCAACACAAACGTAAACCAACAAGATGATTGTTGATACAGCACCCATTACCATGTAGATAATGCTAACTGCTTTTTTGCTGTTTGGGAATGATTTTGCCAAACATACCGCAACCATACCAAAGAAGAATGCAATGGTCGAAATTAAAATTGCAACCTTAAAGAAGGCGCCACTTTCTACATATTCAAATAAATAGACAGAGTCCGTTACCCATGCAACAATAGCAAATACGCCAGCAATTAAGAAGAGTAATGCTAATGAAAGTCTCGACCAGTTCTTACGAATGAAATCCATGACTTTTCTCCTTTTAATTTGGGCGTGTCCCAAAAAATTTTTACATAATGTAAATCTACTTCAGTATAACGGCTTTTTATTTTTCTCACAAATCATTTTTACCCGCAAGGATTAAATCTTGACAGAATATGACATTCATGTGATATGATAAAATTAATGGTTCCTTCAAATCTTGTTTTTCCCGATTTTCAAAATAGTATTGTTAATCTCGGCGCCACGATGGCGCAGTTTTTGGGTCAGAAACCTCAACACACTATTTTACCAACTTTATCGGCAAAACTTGATGCTAAAATTAAAAATATTGTTTATCTCGTGATTGACGGTATGGGTACAAAAATTTTGGAAAAGAATTTACCCGCCGATAGTTTTCTCAGAAAAAACCAAATCCAAACTGTGACTTCGGTTTTTCCTGCCACCACAGCCGCCGCCACAACCGCTTTAATTTCAGGATTGACTTCGGCACAACATGGCTGGTTTGCTTGGGCGACCGATTTCGACGGAGCAGTGGTCGAACTTTTCCGTAACCGCAATTATTACACCGAAGAATTGCTAACTAACCCGAATTTTATCCTTAAGCAACTGCCTTACCAAACAATTTGGGAAAATACAAACACAAAAAGAGATACATATACTTGTTTTCCGAAAAACTGTTACCAAAACCCAGCCAAAAACCAATTGGTGTACCAATCACTCAGACAGATGTTACGCCAACTACACAAAATATGTAGTCAACCAAATCAAAAATTTATTTACGCTTATTATCCGGATTTAGATACTATGATGCATCAATACGGTACGACCGCACGTAAACCACGTCGCTTGCTGCAAAAATTAAACCGCAAAATTGCCCACTTGGTACGCCGTGCGCCAAATACGTTGTTTGTGATTACCGCTGACCACGGTCAAACCGATGTTAAAGGCTATGACTTTTTTTGTGATGATACCACTTTGCAAAATTGCTTAGCCCACCCGATTTCGTGGGACGGTCGAGCGGCTTGTTTCAAAGTTAAACCCGGCTACGACGCACAATTTAAAGACGCTTTCCAAAAATATGCCCAAGATTATACTTTATTCAAGGCAGAAGATGTTATCAAACAAGGTTTATGCGGGAATTTTAGCCAAAAACCAGACTACCGCAAATTTCTCGGCGATTATTTAGCAGTTGGCAACACTTCCGGACACATTGGAGTGCTCAAAAAACCCAGTTCACCCAAAAAACTTTATCGTGGCACCCATTCCGGCATGACACCTGACGAAATGTATGTTCCAGTCATTGTTGCTGGGGGAGAATAATATGCCCGAATTACCCGAAGTCGAAACCGTGCGCACCGTTTTGTCACCATATATTGTGGGACAAACCATTTCTCATGCTGTTGTTAATTTAACCAAAACCGTGGCTAACCTTTCCGTCAACCAGTTTATCCAACAAGTAAAAGGGCAGACCATCACTAATTTTACCCGCCGTGGTAAATTTTTAACCTTGCATTTGGACAGTGGGGCTTACATGGTCGTCCATTTTCGCATGACCGGCACTTTAACCGTGGAAAATGCAGATACGCCAAGCCAAAAACACACCAATTTAATCCTTACTTTTGCCAACGGAAAACAATTACGCTATATAGACAGCCGTGGATTCGGCCATTGGTGGTATTTTGCGCCAGGTCAAACCGATACCAGCGGACAACAATTACTGGGTCCCGAACCACAGCAAGTCACGTTCGACTACTTAAAAAAACAATTAACCCGACGACAAACTGCTTTAAAAACTTTATTACTTAATCAGCAGATTGTGGCCGGCATCGGTAACATTTACGCCGATGAAATTTGCTTCCGTTGCCAAATTCGACCCACACGCCGGGGCGCCACATTGTCTGAGACAGAATTACAACGCTTAACCGAGACAATTCCCGCCGTAATGCAAGAATTTATTCAAATTCACCACGTCCCATTCGTTGTTTTTATCCAATCCAAAGGACTTAGTTATCAAAAAGACACCAACCGAGCCGTTTACGGTCGCAAAGGTCAACCATGTCAAAAATGCGGACACCCTTTAGTTGGCACCCGCATTGGTCAACGTAGTTCAGTCTACTGTGAACACTGTCAAAAATAATTTTTATTTGGTAGCGTCTGCTTTTTCAAAGAAAGCCAATCCGACACAATTTGGACCACCATGCGCACCAACAATCGGACCAATTTCCCGTTTTTCGGTAAAATCAAAGTCAAAAATTTGCTTAAAATCTTCGGCTTTGGCACTGTTATGAATGTGACCGTAATAAACGGGCAGAGTAAAATCAATATTTTTGGTAAACCGTAAAATTTGACGTTTGGCTAAATTATAACCAATTCCTTTAGCCACCATTTGCAATTTTTTGTTGACCACACTGATAATAGGCTTCAAGTGGAGGGTATTTGCCAACAAGCCTTTCATAAAACTGATGCGACCACCTTTCACCAAGTACTTGGTCGTGTCGGCAATAAAATAAATGCGTACCCGTTCCCGCAACTCTGTCATTTTTTGGGTCAGTTCTGCCAAAGTCACACCCGCTTGAATCAACTTGCGGGCTTGCATCACCAAGGCATAGTAAGCCAAGGTAAAGGTTTGACTGTCAAAAATTACTAATTTGGGCGAATTCAATTCCGCAGCCGCCTGCGTCAAACTGTTAAACGTCCCCGATAAACCACTGGAAACTGACATGACAAAAACTTCGTCGCCCGCATCTAACAACGGCTTAATTACTTGTACGTAATCATGAGCATTGATTTGCATAGTTTTGGGTGCCGTCTTGGTTTTGGGCAATAAGTCGTAAAAAGTATCATTGTCTAAATTTTCACCCGCTAAATATTCTTGGTCATCAATCATCATACGCATTGGCAAGGAAATAATCCCTAATTCTCGGGCTTCGGCTGAGCCAATTTCACAAGTACAGTCAACAATTAATCTAATCATATTTAATCATAGCATGTTTGGCGCTAAATATACCAATTATATTTTCTTAATTGACACGAATTGCGCCGTTATCGCACTTGTTACCCCAAGAATCAATCAAGCGGTTGTCCCGATAAACACACATAATTTCACAATGGTTGGCACATTTCGGACACTCGAACCCCTTGGTTTTGAAGTCCAAAGCCGTGATATTGAAGTCAAACGTACGTTCAATGCCGGATTTTTGTGCCAAAATAGCGACACCAAAGGCGCCCATCAAATGACCGTTCGCATCAACCGTAATTTCACAGCCAACTTGGTCTTCAAAAGCCTTTTTCACGCCGATATTTTTGCTGACACCACCTTGGAAAACAATGGGGGCTTTGATGCGTTTACCTTTACCCACGTTGTTAAGATAGTTGCTAACCACGGCTTTACATAAACCCGCAATAATGTCTTCTTTTTTGTGACCCATTTGTGCTTTATGCACCAAGTCACTTTCCGCAAATACCGTACAACGAGCCGCAATATTTGTTGGTTGTTTACTGGTCAAAGCAATCGAGCCAAATTCTTCAACCGAAACACCCAAACGGTGTGCCTGACTGCTTAAGAACGAACCCGTCCCCGCCGCACAAAGCGTATTCATCGCATAATCGACAACATAGCCGTTTTCAATGATAATAATTTTACTATCTTGCCCACCAATTTCAAAAATGGTATTGACATCGGGGTACAGGGTAGTAGTTCCGATTGCATGAGCGGTAATTTCGTTCTTAACCACACTGGCATTAGTCACGGCACCGATTAATTTACGTGCACTTCCCGTCGTACCCACACCAACGACTTGGATATCCTTACCCTTAATTTGTTTTTCCAAAGATTTCAACAAGCGTTTAACCGCATTCATCGGATCGCCTTCTGTCCACAGGTAATCACTAGCCACAATTTTTTTGTTGCTGTCAACCACCACACCTTTAGTCGAAATCGACCCAATATCAATTCCAATATAACCTTTTTTCATTATTTATCTCCTTTTGTTGTGTTTTTGCGGGCTACGACCATATCATAAAAAGCCTCTAGCCGTGTTTTGATTCCCGTTTCGCTAGTTTGCGAATCAAAACTGAAGTTCAAAATCGGGATACGGTAATCATTGCTGATATTTTGTAAAATTGGCATCGCATCAATTTCCGGCGTACACCCGAAAGATTTAACTTGCACCACACCGTCCATACCTTGTTTCACGTAAGATAATGCTTCAGCAATAGTGAAAGTTGCTGTCGCCCCCGGATTAAACTTGGCATATTTTTTGGCAAAGCGGTGGCGTTTTTTCCATTGATTGTGAATTATGGTATTGGTTAAGTTCATGTCCCGATAAACTTCCATACCCATCGCCGCAAATTCTTTTTCCATGTAGTAATTGCTGAACGGTTCTTGCACCGTATAGTAATCACCAACCATACCAACCTTCAACGTATGAGCCGGTTTGTTTACCGGAATTTTTTTCAAACGCTGGAAGAAAGTCTTTTTAATGCGTTTTAACTGCTTTTTATTTTCCACAGTATCCAAAGCCGCATAAAATTCTTTCTGCAGTTTTTCAAAATCACCTTCATTCACTTCAAAACCAATATTATGACGTAAAAAGTTATCAAACTGGTCAATCAACTTAATCATAGCAATCGTTGTTGGTAAAGCCACCACAACTTTTGTAATTGATACGTTCGGGTTAATGATTTTCATGTGTTCGATAATCGAACGTGGGGAAGTCCATTTAATTTCCGCCATATTCATAAATTGGAACTGGTAGCCCATATCTCGCAAAATTTGTTCGGCTAACTCGCCATAATAATTCAACCGACAAGCCCCAAAGATTTGCATCAAGCAGTTTGCACCTTTTTCCAACGCTTCCAAATAACAACCTAAACAGTATTTAAAAGGTACACAAACATAGTCCGGACTGTGACGACTGCCTAATTCCAAAGTCCGTCGGGTAATCGGTGGCGGTGTTAGATATTTTACGCCAAAACCACGCTCGATTAAAAATTTAAAAGCGTAAGAATAGTTCCCCCATTGCGGAAAACAAGCCACAATCTCTTCATTGATTTTTTCAGCCATTGCGATGCTCCTTTTTAAAATTTAAGATGTCAACATAACTTTCCAAACGAGTTTCCAAACCGGCAGTACCGTCTTGCGTATCCATGGTTAACACCAAAATCGGTTTATCTTTCACTTTACGTGTAATCATTTCATTGACCATGCTGTCCGGACCACACGGGAAGGTCGTCAAAATCACAATTCCGTCCACATCATCACGGTACTTAGCAATCGCACCGACTAGATGTTGGTTATATCCCCACGGCAAAGTCTTACTGATTTCGTGGGCTTGGTGGATACATTCATACGCATCAAAATATTCTGCCAAAATTGGTTCGCAATTTAATTGACGTAACGTGCGTAAAATCGGCTCGCCAATAAATTTGTCCCCAATATTATACGCATGAGCCACCACCAAGACTTTATTTTTCTTGGTTTCTTTCAAAACTTCCAACTGATGTTGACTGCGGAACATTTCAAAGTACTGTTGGGCTTGACGGGCTTTCGTGTATGCGTCTTTAATCACCGCATTTTTCAAACCCAAAAATTTTCCCATTTTTTTGAAAGCCTTAAACTCCGCCCGTGGTCCTTTTTTAAAGCAATTATAAAATAACAACTGAATCTTACGGTCTCGGAAAGTATTCCGCACCAAATCAATTTGCGCCAAAAACTTGGTACACATTTGCGCACGATAAGCATATTCCACCCGTGGCAAAAAAACATAATCGCATTTGTCGATTAACCAATCAATGTGTCCCAACAAAATTTTCGTGGGCAAACACGCTTCATCAATGGCTAAACTTTCCCCCCGAGTCACAATATCTTTGGTTGTTACCGGACTAAGCACATATTCAATCCCGGCTTGGTCAAAAAAAGTCGTCCAAAACTTTTCGTATTTGTAATAGAGCAGTGCTCTCGGAATCCCAATTTTCATTTGTACCTCCTAATTCGTTTAATTTTTTATTTATTGGCAAAGAACGCAACGCCCAAAGCATTTGGTCCCACATGAGTACCAATCGTGCTACCGTACATATAAACCGGAATGTCTTTTATATCTGACACATGGTCTTGCCACAAACAAGCACTATCTTCCAAATACTTGCGCAAATATTCATCACGATAACCCGAGAAAATTAAACCGTAGGGCATATTAAAATCCACGCCACCACATTTTTGCATCAACTGCATTAACAAGTTGTTACTCTTTTTGCTCCCCAAGGCTTTACCTGCCATTTTTACTTCGCCGTTAATTACCGCAATGACCGGCTTGATTGACAATAATTCACCCGCAAAAGCGGTTACTGCCGAAATGCGTCCACCTTTACGTAAATATTTTAAAGTATCAACTACCGCAATGACTTGAATTTTGTGTTTAACTTGTTCTAATTCTGCGAAAATTTCGTCTGCTGTTTTACCTTCCGCTACCAAACGCAAAGCATAATCACACAAAATACGTTCACCCGTTGCCGCCGATAAACTATCCACAACAAACACTTTTCCCGCAAATTTCTTGGCAGCCATTTTCGCACTACTGTAAGTCCCCGATAACTTGGATGAAATTGTAATCGCAATTACTTGGTCGCCGTTCGCCGTTAACTGTTCGAATTGTTCCGTCCAACGGTATTCGTTAATTTGACTGGTTTTCGGTAAAGTATTACTTTCAATCAATTTTTCCAAAAATTGTTGTGGCATCAAGTTGACACCGTCCAAATAAACTTCGTCACCAAAACGAACTTCCAAAGGAATCATGCGAATTCCTTTCTTTTCTGCTTCCTCCTGAGTAATATCAGACGCACTGTCGATGATAATTTTAATCATTTTTTCCTCCAAAATTTTCGCAAATCGCATTCAAATTATTTGCATACTGGGTTAATGCTTTGTAAAAAATTTCACGTTCACTAGCGGTAACTCCCTGAGTAACTTTAAGTAAATTAGCTTTAATCTTACTTGCGACAATTCCCGCATTTTTCTGTCCCAAAGCCGTTAACTTAATCGGATTCCGGTATTTTTGAGTTTTGCTTTCTTCCACATAAACCAAGTTTTTGGCGGTCAATTCTTTCACCGTGCGTGACATTGCACCTTTATCTTCGGCACACAACTCGCACAACTGAGTCAAACTGGCACCATCTTTCATTTTATCTAAAAAGAACAAACATTGCACTTGTTTACCTTTCAAACCAAGTTCAGCGACTTCGGAATTTTTAATTTTCTGAATGCAACGTGAAACATTCAAAATTAATCCCGTAAACATTTGATACCTTTTTTCCATTTTTAACCCTGCCACCATGGTATTATTAAATTGTTGTCATGTCAACGATTTTAATAACATTTCAACATTTAATTCACCCAAACCACAATCTATAAAAAACTGCACTGATTACAATGCAAATTTTTTATCACAAAAAAAATAAACAACTACCCATATAACAAAAAAATCCCCACCGATTAAGATGAGGATTCTTTTAGAACGATGGTGGAGGTGAGCGGATTCGAACCGCTGACCCCCTGCTTGCAGGGCAGGTGCTCCGACCAGCTGAGCTACACCCCCAAGTTCTAAAAATATTTTAAAAAACTTATAGCCATTTGTCAAGTACTATGTTATAATAAAAATTATCAACCAAACGCACCGCTAGCTCAGCTGGATAGAGCGTCTGTCTACGGAACAGAAGGTCGAGCGTTCGAATCGCCCGCGGTGCACCAATCTTTCTCACAGACGAAAGCTAATAAAATTAATTTACGCTTTTTATGCG
>JAFUJE010000076.1 GCA_017473795.1 Clostridia bacterium | reverse complement strand
TGTAAGTGGTGGATAAGTAACCTAAAACGTTTTCTGCCCAGATGTAGATGTGTTTGTCGGTGGTGTCGTCCAAAATCTTTTTGGCGTTAGCGGGAAGTGGTACACCCCAAGTAATATTACGGGTTATGGCACGGTCAATTAAACCTTCGTTTAAATATTTATTGGTCATGCCGACGGCATTATTAGTCCATTGGTCTTGTTTGGTGTTTAAGTTGTTTTGGATAGCATCTTGGAAACGACTTAAACGCAGATAAATTTGTTGGGTGTTACGTAACTCGGGGGTGGCACCACACAGTTTACAACGAGGGGATTGTAAGTCTTCTGGTTCCAAAATTTTCCCGCAGTGGTCACAAGAATCTCCTTTAGCGGGTTTGCCGCAATGCGGGCAGATACCTTCAACGTAACGGTCGGGTAAGTATTGTTGGCATTTGGTACAATAAAGTTGGGGAACGGTTTTCACAAAAACATTGTCGGTATCATAAAGGTCGGCATGGAAACTTGACGCAAATTTTTGATGTTCTGGGCTTAAGGTTGCTGTGTAGCAGTCAAAAGAAAAACCGAGGTCGGTAAAGTCTTGTTTGTGGCTGTGCGAATATTTTTCCGCAATTTGTGTGGGAGTTAAGTTTTCGGTTTTAGCACTAACCAAAATTGGTGTTCCGAAACAGTCGCTACCACTGACAAAACTGACGTCGGCACCATGGTCACGGTAGTAGCGTGCAATAACATCGGCTGGTAAAGATGAGGCGATGTGTCCTAAATGTAAATGACCGTTTGCGTACGGCCAAGACAGTCCAATTAAAACGTTTAATTTCATTAAATAAGGTTAGCATATTTTTGCTTAAATCACAATTACAATCTTTGTATATTTATTGAGATTGCTTGTCATTGACAAATTTCGCAGTGGTTGTTAAAATTTTACCGAAAATAAGGAGGATTTGAATTATGCCTAGTGGTAGTCGTAGTGGTGGACATTTCGGTGGAGGCTCACGCAGTTTTAGTAGTGGTCATTTTGGCGGTGGACGTTCTCACAGTAGTGGACATTTTGCCGGACGCAGTGGAAGTACTCGTTCTTATATCCCGTCATTTCGTTGGCGACCACATACTACAGTGATTTTTGGTCGTCCAGTTTATCTTGGTGCTGGACGTGCTAGGGCAACTTCTTTGTTGACAATTTTTATTTCAATCGCAGTAATTATTGCTGCTTTTATGGGGATTTCTTGGTGGCAAGCCGAAGACAGTTTAAATAACTTTTGTGATGAATTCCGTTATTATCAAGAAATGGCGCAGTATGCTGATGCTCATCCGGAATATCAAATTGATGCTACTGTCGACAAACCGGTAGAGCACGGGGATACGGGAATTTATTGTATTGAATACACTTTTGATGGATTTTACGAAGGTTATTCGTTCTGTGTTTATGACAAAGCAACTGCGGACCGTTTGTATGCAGATGGTGTTATTAGGTTGGCATTAGATAGTGTAAAGACAAATATTTCTAGTGATACTGATTCGGTACCGTTGGATTTTATGTACGCCGAATTAACAGACGATGCGGACTATTTAGATTTTTTGAGTGAACGTGATGGCGCTCGGACAGGGACGGCGATTGCGGCAAGCATTGCCGGTGCTTTAATTGTTATTTCCTTTTTAGTATCGGCAACCGCTAAGAAAGCAACCAAGGAACAAATTGCCGAATCTGAACAAGCAAAAAATGGAACACAAACCGAAAAACAAACAACAACTAATGGAGCATGGCGTTGTGAGTATTGTAATACTTTGAATGATAGTGCGAAAAATTCTTGTGACGGTTGTGGCGCTGGTCGTCAAAATTAATTTGTGAAACGTCAACTGATTTGCTAACATAGGCTGATGGGAATCAATGTTGAGCAATGGCTGCACGATAACGTTGGAGATTTGCAAGGTAAAGTTGTGGTTATCACTGGTGCGGCTGGTGGTTTAGGAAGCGTGACGACACGTTATCTTTTACGAGCGAATGCTAAGGTTGTGATGTTGGGGCGTGATATAGGTAAAATCGAAATCTTGCGTCGTAAACTGAAAGAAGAATTTCCCAATGCTGAAGTTGATGGTTTACAAATTGATTTGAATCATATTGATTCTATTGATGCGGTAGTAGCAAAACTGATTAATCAACGGATTGATTATTTGGTTCTAAATGCTGGTGTTTATAATGTGCCTGTTATTGAAAATGAGTTAGGTTATAATAATATTTTCCAAACTAATTTTATCGGGCATTATTATTTAGTTAAAAAATTATTGCCAGCGTTACAGCGTACTAACGGTAAAGTGGTGGCGGTAAGCAGTATTGCGATGACTTATGGCAAACTAGATGAAAATGATATTGATTACAAAAAACGAACTAAGCCAAGTAAGATTTATGGCAACTCCAAACGTTTCCTAACTTTGGCTTTGTCAGAAATGTTTAAAGAACGTGATGATGTACGTTTAGCAATTGTACATCCGGGAGTAACATTAACGCCGATGACCAATAGTAAAAATAATGGCTTTATTAAGTTGATGACAAAGTTACTTTTCCCGAAACCGGAAGTAGCGGTCTTGAGTTTTTTGAAAGGTATTGTTACGGATATTGAATTTGATGAATGGATTGGTCCGAAAAAATTTAAAGTTTGGGGATTACCATGTGTATCAAAGTTGCCTGCAGCGACAGCGGAAGAGCGGGCAAAGATTTTTAATGTGGCGGAAAACATTTACAAGGCGATTGAGACTGCAAAAAAAATTGAGTAAATAAAAAAAATATTGAAAAAACCCTTGACAATGGATTTTTGCTGT
>JAFUJE010000011.1 GCA_017473795.1 Clostridia bacterium | reverse complement strand
ACCTAAAGCTGGTCAAATTAAGGTAAACGATATTAATCTTGCCCGAATTCGCAGCAAGAAATTTTACGAACGTGTGGGTATGTGTTTCGAGCATCCGTTCTTAATTGACGCTACGATTGCGGAAAATATTATGTATGGTGTTGGTAAAACTTTGCCTGAAAACGTGATTCAAGCCGCTAAGATGTTCGGTTTTGACGAATTTATTCGCTCGCTTCCGCAAGGCTATAATACTCGTTTAACAGAAAACACAGTCATGTTGACCAACGCCGAACAGCAAGCCGTTAACTTGGCACGTACTGTTTTACATGCTCCAGACTTGTTGATTTTAAACCGTGCTTTAAACTGTTTTGATACGGCGTCTGAAAAACGTTGTAATGATATCATTATTCGTAAGTTGAAAAATCGTACCCGGGTTTTTGTAACGACTCAAGCCAAGACGGTACAGAATGTCGACCGGATTTATGTTTGTAAGGGTGGACGTATTGTAGAAGTCGGTACACACGAAGAACTTTTATCCGCCAAAGGCGAATATTACCGTCGCTACCATGGTTGATAATTATTAAAAAGCCCTGAAATCAGGGCTTTTTTGTTTTGCATTTTAATTTACTTTCCCGCAACATTGTTTGAATTTCTTACCGCTTCCGCAAGGACAGGCGTCGTTACGACCAGTCTTTTTTAAATTTACATTTGCCATTACTGGACGAGCGGCTGGGCGGGGCGCCTCTTGACGTTCAATGCGTACTTTGAAAAGGAAAATTGCTGTTTCATTATTAATGGCTTCAATCATATCATTGAACATCGCAATTGCTTCACGACGATATTCAAACAATGGGTCTTTGCCACCGTAACCACGTAAACTGATACCATTACGTAAGTTAACCATCGCATCAATGTGGTTAACCCATTTTTTATCAACGACAGATAATAAAATGTCACGTTCAAATGCATCAAATTTAAAACCTTCGGCTTTTAATTTGGCAATCTTTTCTTCGTATTGTTCGTTCACCGCATCTAAAACCATTTCGTAAACATCATTGAAGTTGGCTTTGTCGGTATTTTCTTGGTCAAGGTATTGGGTGTGTGTGCCAAATAATTTATCGGATAAAATTTGGTTGGCTTTTTCTAAATCCCATTCGGAGTAGTGGCGTGTTGGGTCAATAGCTTGACTTACGATATTGTAAACCAAATCCGGGAAACACTTCACAATTTGTTCGTGGACATTTTCACCGTCCAAGATTTTATCACGTTCACGGTAAATTACCATACGTTGGTCGTTTAAAACATTATCGTACTCGAACGTTACACGGCGACTGTCGAAGTAATAACCTTCGACTCGTTTCTGAACTCGTTCAAATAATTTCGTAATCATTTTACTTTGTACGTCGTCCAAGTTTAAGAAACGCATCGTGCCGCCAATCACATCTTTACCAAAACGTTTCATGATTTCGTCTTCGCAAGAAATGTAAAAAATTGAACTACCTGGGTCACCTTGACGACCTGCACGACCACGCAACTGGTTGTCAATACGGCGACTATCATGGCGTTCGGTACCAATAATATGTAAACCGCCCAAAGCAACAACTTCTTGGCGTTCAGCATCGGTTTCTTTTTTGTATTGCGCTAAATAGTCTTTAAATAATTTACGGTGCGCTAAAATCTGTTCGTCATTAGTTTCAAAATAAGCGGTTGCATCATAAATTTGTTGTTCGTCTAAACCGTCTTGTTTTAACTTGGTCATTGCCATGTGTTCTGGGTTTCCGCCTAAGTGGATATCTGTACCACGACCTGCCATGTTGGTCGCAATTGTAACGTGGCCTAAGCGTCCTGCGTTGGCGACGATATCAGCTTCTTTTTCGTGGTTT
>JAFUJE010000075.1 GCA_017473795.1 Clostridia bacterium | reverse complement strand
TGCATATTTTTGATTATGCAAGTTAACTGCTCGATCATGATCAAATTCACTCAAAGCAAGTAGATTATCGTTTTTGAACAAATTAAAGAAACTTTCGCTTTTCAAACGTTCACGCCAGTAGTCAGCATTTAATTCTAAACCAAGTTCAACATTATGTCGATCAAGCCCTAAAAATACCATATCATTAAGTACGTCTGTATATAAACTTTCAACAGAAAGATTTTCTTTCCTTGATTTGCGTTTTTCGTTATCAACATAACCACCGTCTTTCATATAGTATTCGATGTAGTTTTTTACTAAAGCTTTTTCGTATTGGTTACGGCGTTGGTTAAATTTAGGTGAATTTTCAACATAATCATTGATTGTCGAAGACGGAATGACAATTGTATTATATGTAACTTTTTCAACATAACTTCTTATATATTCTACCAACCATTGATTATCACGCACATGATAAATTATCCGACTACTGTCATAATTTCTTGCTCGAGATGCTTCATCCGCCATCTTAAAAGCACGTTCTTCACGATATAGTTCTTGAAAATAGGCATAGGGATTATTACATTTTTTTGCAAGATTTAGCATAATTTTTGACCTTGAAATTTCAATATCCTTTAATGATTGCAAAATTTCTTTGTCATCTGTCGGAAATAAATCAGAGAGAAATTTATCCATGAACAAAAAAGCATTTTTTTTAGCTTCATTTTGCTCCCTTTTCAATTCATGTTCCTTGAATTTGTTCGATAAAAATTGTTTTAATTTCATGTATCTTTTTTACCACAGTTTAACCGTTAAAATCAATAGTTATTAGAAAATTTTTCGACAATTTTTGTCACATTTTATCGAAACAATCAACAAAAAATATTGGCGCTAATTTTCACCAATATTTCTCTTTTTTTTGTTAAACTATTGCAAGATATTTCTGTCGTCTTTTGCGTCCAGCATCGTAACCGTTTTAAACATTTCAAATTCATACAACGACATTTGTTCACAAACTTTGTACCGTAAATCTTCCAATTGTTTCAGTGACAACTGGGCAACAGAATCATTTTCACGCCATTTTTTAACAACTTTATGATGTTTGCGACAATATTCTTGCTCCCGTAAAGTACACCAAGATTGATAAACCGATTCACGTAAACCCAGTAAATCCTGAAATAACTCAGGTTTTTGTTCTTTTAAGAATACCTTTTGCTGGTTAATTTTATTCGCATGAGCACGACAAATATTATTTGCGAAAGTTTTTTGGCGCACATTTTCTAACCACAAATCACGACGTATTTCCAAACAATCCTCAGCGAAATCTGTTCCCATTCCCATAAAATCTACGGCTGAGATAATCCGATTACGGAACACTTCGTCATAATCCGAGTATTTCGCCATTTTCATTTTTTGTTCTCTTGAAATACAGAAGGAATCTACATTTTCATCCAAAGCAGAATTAATTAATTCCGTCACAACCGTGAATTCATATTCATCCATGCGCTTTTTAAAGTTTTCAGATTTGTTAATGTAATCAATAATAACATCTTCATCAATAAATGGAATTTTTTGCACTGGCTGATTATTTTCACGAGACTGATTAGCAACTTGTCCCGCCCGAATTTCTTTTAAAATTTTGTTAATATATTTAACTAAAACCTCTGGGCTACGTGAAAAAAAACATAAAGTTTTTTGATTATATTCAAATAAAAAATCATTTTCGATTGGTAAACCATCTTTATCAAAACGTTGACGTTTATCCGAACGTTTTAAGGTTTTTAAATTAGCAATAATTTGATTTTTATCCGGAAAAATCAACCCTAAAATGTCATCCAAAATTTGGAAGTGACGATCCCGCAAATATTTTGAATTAAAATCACTTGACTTTAAATCACACGAAAAAGTTTTTAATTTCATCGCTCAATTATAATTTATTGAACTTTCAAAAGTCAATACCACCCCGGAATGATTTCCGCAAATTTTGATTTGGTGCGGCCGAGAGGGCTTGAACCTCCACATCTTGCGATACAGGATCCTTAGTCCTGAGCGTCTGCCAATTCCGCCACGGCCGCAGGTATTTTATTATACACCACACCGACCGCACCTGTAAAGCAAGACGCACACCTGTTGCCATTATAATTGACTTTTGCTGACGATTTTTTGCACGGTTTCCCAGTAACTTGCCCGTTCCACAGCACTGTTTGCCCGTACTGGAATTTCCGCAACCACTTTCCCGTTTTCCGTGACCATGACTTTACCTAAGTCGGTGGTTGTGGCTACCGGTGCCGTGACCGTTTCCGGAATTTCTAAAGCCAACGCCAAATTCCCCGTTTGGTCTTTGGGGGTTAAGTGATAATAATTTTGTGCCGGATAAACATCAATTTGTTCCGCTACCGCATTTTTTAAACGCACAGTTTGTAATGGCTGGCTGGCATCAACCACCAAACGGTTTTCAAAATTTTGGCACGCATAATCCAACAAAGCACTACTTTCGTTAAACCGAGTTTGACTGTTTCCCGCTCCGATAATCACCGCAATCGGTTGCAAGTCGCCCCGTTCGGCTGCCACCGTAATACAATGTCCGGCTTCGTTAGTAAATCCCGTCTTGCCACCCAAACAACCTTGGTAACGGCGGATTAATTTATTCGTATTGGTTAAACCCGTAATGCGACCACTCGGGTGTTTCAAATCGTACATCCACACTTGGTTAAAATCTGCGTAATGTGGTGACTGCATAATTTTTTGGTACATTTTGGCAATATCTTGGGCGCAAGAATAAGCCCCGGTTGCCGGTAATCCGGTACAATTCACGAAGTTAGTATCATGGCAACCTAAGTCTTTGGCAAAAGTATTCATACGCTGGACAAAATTTTCCACAGACCCACAAACATATTCCGCCATCGCAACACAACTGTCATTCGCCGAAGCCACGACAATGGATTGGATTAAATCCCGTACAGAATATTCACTCCCCGCATCAAGAAATGCTTGACTGCCACCCATAGAAGACGCTCGTTCGCTGACCATGACCATGTCGTCCATGGAAATTTTACCTTGCGCCAAGGCTTCGTAAATCACACCCAAAGTGGCGATTTTGGTCATCGACGCAATGGGCAAATGTTGCTGAGCATTCTGAGCAAACAAAATTTTCCCGCTGTTGGCTTCCAACAAAAATCCGGCTTTAGCGGTAATCGTCGGAGCGTTCGGGTAATTTTGGATTCCAACATTTTGGTCTTCCGTAGTTTCCCGGGTAATACTGGTGGCACACACCGCACCCGCATTTTCCGCACAACAAGGCAAGTTACCCGCTACTGCCATGCCGCCGATTGTGGTTACCGCCAAAGCGGTCATTAAAATTTTACCTGTTTTCATAAACTTATCATGCGAAAATTACACAGCTTTATACACAATTTTGCCTAAAATTGCCCAAAAGACAAGATATTCAAAAAGTCCCATGACCACCGCCACTGCCACAAAAACGGCGAGCCCCCGGAGCATAACTCCCCATTGAATTTTACCACCACACGTGCGACAATCACAACCCCAACGGAAAGCCCATATGACGCCGACACATAAAACAGCCGTGACCAACAACAACCAAACCGCATAAAAAACGATAACTAAAATCGCCGCAAAACTGTAATAAAAGAAAACCCACCACAGTGCAACACTTAACCAATAACCATGCATCAAAATCAACAAGAAAAAAACATAGCCCGTAAATTTAGATAACAGCGCTAAACCCAAAACCACCAAAATTGGCACCACCAAAGACAAGATTCGTTGCCACACAAAACTGCCTATCCCCGAGCCAATCGCAGTGGCATTTAAAATATTACCGTCAATTAATTGATAATTAATTTCCTCAACTTCGACATCGCCAATCACAATGGTGACAATACCCAGTACGGCACCGACCACCAAACAAACCACCAACCAACAAAATGTGCCCCGGTAAGTTTTCCATTGCACACGCAAATAATCTAACAAACGGCACCAAGCAAGCGCCAGCATAAATAATTTATATGATTTCGTAACACAATAAATTCAAGATGAAAATCAAATCACATTTACCATTAATCCGCAGTCTTTGTTTTAGCGTTCTTGCGTTCAGCCTTTATGCTTTTTTTATTGTGCCTTTTGTGCAAGGAATTACTACCCCCGACCGCATTGTCTTGACACCCAGTGAATATGCTGCCCGTGCCGATGTCAAACCGAACAGTTTAACCGGTACGGATACCGACACCGAAAAATATATTACGATAAAATTACTCGGCTTAATTCCGATTAAAAAAGTACTGGTTGACATTTTACCTTTTGATACAATCTTGGTCGGCGGTTTACCCATTGGCATTACCGGAGAAATTGACGGACTTTTAGTTACCAATGACACCCCGGATAAAACTTTGCGTCAAGGCGACATCATTAAATCAGTTGACAATCTTCCCGTCCAAACCACTCAAGATTTTGCGACTGCCACCGCCCACAAAGACCAAATTACCCTAACTTTAATCCGCAACGGCACCAAACTAAAACGCACATTAAACTTAAACCAAGATGTCAATTTACGTGATGACACAAACGGCGTCGGCATTCTGACTTTTATCAATCCAGAAAATAATCAATTTTCTGCCCTTGGTCACCAAATGACCGATTTTGCTACCGGCACCACCATGGATTTATGTGGCGGTGAAATTCATGCCGTCAAAACTTACGGTATCGTCAAAACTCAGGGCAAACAAACTGGCGTTTTACAGAGTTCAATCCCCGCCAACTCGACCAGTCAAGGCAGTATTACCCAAGGCACCGAATTTGGCATTACCGGTTGCTTCAAACCCAACAGTACCATTCTCGCCAGTACAACCACAACCATGCCCGTTGCGACCCGGTACCACGTAAAACCCGGCAAAGCCACAATTCGCACTTCGCTCGACGGAGTTACCGTGGAAGAATTTGACTGCGAAATTTTAAAAACCCGCTACCAAAACCGCCGGCAAGATAAATCCATGGTTATCCGCATCACAGACCCACGGTTACTAGACACTACCGGTGGCATTGTCCACGGCATGAGTGGCAGTCCCATTATCCAAAACGGTCACTTGGTCGGCGCCTTAACCCACGCCCTGACCCACGACCCCGCCAAAGGTTACGCTTTGTACATTGATTTTATCGCCCATTAAAAAAAGCCCTTGGGGCTTCTTTTTATTTTCTTTTGTTCCGTTTCGCAATTTCCGCATCTAAGGCTTGACCAATGGCTTCCAACGAGAAATCATCTTCGGCTGGTTCGGGAACTTCTTCAACCGGAATTGGTTCCGCATTTTTAGCCTCTGGCACAACGGTTTCGTTTTCAGTTACGGCTTCTGCTTCTGGTACAGTATTGGTTTCTGTTGCAGTTTCTGTTTTAGTTTCTGTTGCGGTTGCTTCGCCTTTCTCAGCCTTGGCTTGTTCCAAAGCACGGTCAACTTCGACAGACAATAAGTCATCAACCAATTTATCAATAAAAATTTCCCTTTCTTCGTCTGACATTTCCGGCAAATCTTCTTCAGTCGACATCTTTTTCGGCATCTTTTTTGGAGTAGTTTCTACCATTGCAGTTTCCGTTGTAATCTCTTCAGTATCATCTACTTCAAGTGGATTAATAATCTTTTGGATTTCATCTTCGTTATCTACCGTGCGTAATTCAACTTTACTTTCGGCTTGTTTTTGTTGCACGATAAAGTCACGGGTTTCGTTAATTTGCGCTGCGGTCAAATCGCCTTTTACCAAATACAATGGTTTAGACTTTTTTCCAAATTTTTTGGGATAAGCATCTACAATGATAAACGGTTTAGCAATACTCAAGAAATTTATGCTGTTTTCTTTCAAAGCCAAAAAGATGCCGTCCCGGTAAATATTTTTATCTTTGTCAAAACGATTCAAAAAGAAAAACAAAATCAACTGTTCAATTGGCATAATTAAGGCTAAACCGATACCAACCCAAACCATTTTGGTAACGGTCAAATTAACAATTAAAGCCACAATTGCTACCAACACCGAAGCCAATAATGTTAAAGGTGAAAAACATCTCACTGATTTGAATCCGGCAACTTTATCATATTCTTGGCGAGTCATCACACGTACCCCGCCGTTTTTAACCATAATTGGATACTTACAATTTTCTTCGTCAAATTTACGCAAGAAGTCACGGTACAAATATAAAGATTCCCGTTCTTTCGCATCTTCGGGGATAAACTTAGCACGACGCCACAATTTCGCAATGCCAGTCAACGACGAAGCACAATAGTTTTTATTAATCTCAATACGACGTACGGTATTAAACGCCCAAAAGATTGATAAAACAATCAAAGCGATAATAAAACCAATAATAATTAGATTGCAGTACTTTTCCATTCAAGTTCCCCCAAACTTACAAAATATTTTAACGGAATTTTGGTAGATTGGCAAATAGAATTGAGATTAATCCATTTTACCTAAAAAAATAATTTCGGTTTCCAACAAGACGCCGGTCGCTTTTTCCACTGTATCTTGCACGTGGTATAAAACCTGTAAAATATCACGGCAAGTAGCACCGCCTTGGTTCACGATAAAATTACAGTGTTGCGGACTAACTTGAGCACCACCCACCATATAACCACCCAAGCCCAAATTTTCGATAACTTGACCAACATAGAAATTGGGTTGCGGACGTTTAAAAACACTACCAGCACTGGGTTCGTGTGGGTGACGACGGCGTTTCGTTAAAATTTCTTGCATCTGTGTCGCAATTTTCGCCGGTTCATCTTTCGCCAAGCGGAAATACGCTCCCAAAATCACGGCTGGCTCTTCCATAAAAAGTGAGTGGCGGTACCCAAAATCCAGTTGGTTAGCCGTCAAAGTTTTCACCTGCCCCTTTTGCAAAACATCAACCATCACAATTACATCACTTAGACTATGGTCAAAAGCACCACAATTCATATAAACACCACCGCCAATCGTTGCGGGAATTCCGGTCGCCCACTCTAAGCCCGTAAGACCATGGT
The DNA here is from genome assembly GCA_017473795.1 of Clostridia bacterium. Taxonomy (GTDB): domain Bacteria; phylum Bacillota; class Clostridia; order Christensenellales; family UBA1242; genus RGIG8050. The sequence goes on along the minus strand of JAFUJE010000075.1, from coordinate 6,587 downwards.
CTCGGGCATAATTAACCACGGCGCCCAACTTAGCACCAGCGTCAGCGTAGACAAAAACATCATTATGTTCAATTTTTTGACAATTCAGTTTAATCACAACCCCGTCATAACCTTGGTCACTGGCCAAAACATTGGCACCAAGTCCCAACACAAAATACGGATAAGCGAGATACTCCAACGCACTAATCAGTTTTTGTAATACCGCTTTACTTTCCACCAAAACTAAAAAACGTGCTGGGCCACCCACCCGAAAAGTTGTCCACCGGGCTAAAGGCTCATCACGTTTCACATTTTCGGCACCGCAGATGTACGTTAAATAATTTGCTAAAATATCCACTATTTCATAGATATGCCACTACCATTGCGAAGTATCTTCATTTGTGGTGGATTTTGTGTTTGGTCAAAAATCACCAGAGAACTGGGTAAAGGTTGGTAAATTTTACGTCCACGCACCACGGCAATCTCTTGTTCCGCAAAGACACGTACGCCTTGACGCCAACTTTTAATTACCGGCTCCCCGTGTAAGTTGGCACTGGTACCAATTAACGGGACGCTACAGGCGGTCAACAAACAATTCAACCAACCACTGCGAATTACCCGTACAGCCTGCCCCTGTATAATTACGGTTGTGCGTTTTTTTAACAACATCTTCCGTTCTTCCGGTGTTATTTTACCGCAAAATTTTTCCACGGCTTTTAACGAAGGCAACAACCAAATTAATTTGTCATCAACTGCTTTGCCTTTTATGGCCTTAACTTTTTTTGCGACATTTTCATCTAAAGCATTACCACCGATACCCCAGACCGTATCAGTCGGGTAAACAATTACTCCACCGTCTTGCACATAGTTAGCAATTTTTGTAATTTCATGATGACGAAAAATTTTCATTGTGTTTATTATAAAAGCAAATTACCAGCGGGTCAAACGGGCTTTAACCAAATCATTTCCCAAGACACGACACAGTGACCACAAATCTGGCGTATTCGTTTTACCGGTAACTGCCAAACGAATTTGAGCGGTCAAGTTCCGCAAAGCCGGTTTATCCGGTGCCATATCTTTAATTTTTTGCCACCAAGTTTCTTTATCATCGTTGGCATCATAAATTGTGGCATATTTTTTTAACAACGTACCGTCCAAGTTTTGACCGTCTACTTGAATATCGTCCCAGACATAACTATACAATTCGGGGATATCTTCCAACTTCGTCAAATCTTTACGGGGACGTTCGCCACCACGTTCGACACCCAACATGGCTTCAATCCGACTTTTAATCACCGGATTAATTCCCGGCAATTTTTGCCAATCCCAAGCGTTAAACATTTTAACCACAGTTGCATGGTCGTATCGAGCCCAAACATTTTTCGCAATATCGTTAAATTTGGGTAAATCGAACAAAGGATTGTTAGTACCCACTTTACTAATCTTAAATTCAAAATCAGTCAAGGGAGCCAATGGGTTAGCCGTCCGCCACAACTCAAAATCACTGTTGTAAATGGTCAACAGATATTCAAAGATGGCATCACGTGGATAACCGGCATTAACCAAGTTCATAACCAAAGCTTGTGGGTCTTTACGTTTTGACAATTTACGTTTTTTACCATTTTCTTCAATATTAATGGTCGGCATATGCAAATATTGTAAACGTGGAAATCCCAACAAATCACACAACTGCATATGTTCCGCCGTCGAAATTAACCATTCTTCCCCACGCACAACTAAAGCCGTTCCCATTAAAGTATCATCAATCACGTGCGCCAAATTATAAGGAGGCAAACCATTGGCTTTCAAAATAATCGGGTCATTCACTTGTGGCGGTAAAGCAATTTCGCCACGACCGGCATCGGTAAAAGTAATGCGTTCGCCCCAATCTTGGTAGCCAAAGTTGGCACGAATCACGTACGGCTGTCCGGCGTCCAAACGTTTTTGCACTTCTTCCGGACTCAGATGACGGCACTTAGCATATTGACCATAATAGCCCGTTGGTTCATTATTTTTTACTTGTTGCTCCCGCATAGTGGCTAAATCATCTTCGGTACAGAAACAATAATAAGCCTTACCTTGCTTGACCAAATCCAAAGCATACTGTTGGTAAATTGCAGCCCTTTCACTTTGTACATAAGTTTCCGCAAATTTAATGTCAAAAAAATCAAAAGTTTGGTTCATCTTTTCAATCGCATCGGCGACATAACGTTTACTATCCGTATCTTCAATGCGCAGATAAAAACGTCCACCGCTTTGGCGAGCCAGATAAGAATTTACCACTGCCATACCCACCGTACCAAGATGAACATAACCCGTTGGACTGGGGGCAATACGATAGCCGTCCGGCTTACGGTTAGAGTGGTAATTTTTCATTACGCAACTCCGTTACCTGACGCAAACATTCATTAATCACCGCAATAACCAAATCTTCGGTAGTTTCCACATCATCAGGATCCACGACTTCGGGTTTAATGTGCAAGTCCAATAATTCGTAAGCACCCGACATCGAAGCAGTTACCATACCACCGCCGACAGTTGCTTCCACTGCAGTTTCTGCCAATTCGGCTTTGGTTTTTTCCATTTGTTTTTGCATGGCTTCGGCTTGTTTCATCAAGTTCGCCATTTGTCCGTTGTTACCCATTGAAAAATTTCTCATAAATATAGTTTACACGATTTCAACCTTGTCGCCAAATATTTCCTTTAAGCGTGTCACATATTCTTGATTATCATCTTGGACAACCACAGTGTTATCTTCCACTACCAACTGCACAGCGGTACCAGCCATTTCTTGCAAAGTTTTCAAATATTGCTTTAACATCTTTTTTTCGGCTTCGTTATGGGTATGCATAAAAATTTGACCGTCCCGCATTGCCACATCGTCCATATTACTAAGCAAACCAAACAGAGCAAATCTTTTATTTTCCCGCAAAGTCCGTAAAATTTTAACCCAGACGGCTTCTAAATTTTGGTCTGCCATTAAGCCCCGCAAGCCACCAAAGCCGCCGTTTCAAAATAACCGTGCGGGTCATTTGCATATTTCAAAGTGGTTTCCAAATTAGCAAAAATACGTAACGCTGTTGCTAAACGTGGTTTGGCTTCTTTCACATAAGCATCTTTAATCGCCGCCAAAGTTCCCGCCAAAATGCGTGCCGTTCCGGTCGAACTGTTAAAAATTTGGTTTACGGTTTCCCGCACACCTTTGGTATCCGTAGCCACAATTTGCGCTACCAATGTTGCAAAAATATTCGCATCTAAGCCACCAACCACCCGATTGATAGCCGCTACTGTAATTGGCTCTTGTCCACAATATGCCGCCACGGTATCCGCAAAAGACAAAGCATCACGCACACTGCCTTGACCTTCTTTTGCAATCAAGTTAACCGCCGCATCATCTGCCGTCAACTTTTCGTTTTGGAAAACTTTTTTAACCACTTTTTCAATCTCACCCAGAGCCACATTTTGGAAATTAAAACGCAAGCAACGACTTTGCACCGTTGGCAATAATTTATGTGGTTCGGTAGTTGCCAACACAAAAATGACGTGTGCTGGTGGTTCTTCCAAGGTTTTTAACAAAGCATTAAACGCAGCCCCAGAAAACATATGCACCTCGTCGATAATATACACTTTATATTTTCCGACCACTGGTGGATATTTAACGCTTTCAATTAAATCACGCACTGCATCAACACCGTTATTGCTGGCAGCATCAATTTCAAAAACGTCCATCGTTTTATTTGGACTTTGGCACCAAGCACATTTGCCACAAACTTGACCATCATGGAAATTTTCACAATTCACTGCATCGGCAAAAATCTTAGCGACCGAAGTTTTTCCTGTGCCTCGGGTACCACAAAATAAATAAGCGTGTCCAATTTTTTGGCTGGCAATTTGATTACTTAAAGTCTTAGTAATAAATTCTTGTCCGACGACTTCGTGGAAAGTTTTGGGACGATATACCCGGTAAAATGATTTTACATTCGTGCTCATTCGGTACGTTGCCTCTTCATAAATTCAAACGCCAATTCACGGTAAGCTTTTGCGCCCGGACATTTGGCATCATAAAGACAAATTGGTTTCCCGTAACTGGGTGCTTCCGCCAAACGTACGTTACGTGGAATTTTAGTGTTGAAAACTTTACGACCAAAGAATTTTAACAATTCGGCTTGCACTTGTTGTGTCAATAGGTTATGAGTCATCATTGTTACCAACACACCTTCAATATCAATGTTCGGGTTCAAGCCTTGTTTCTTCACCAAACGGATAGCACGCACTAATTGGCTGATACCTTCCAACGCAAAGTATTCACACAGAATCGGAATAATTACCGTATCGGCTGCCGTCAAAGCATTAACCGTCAGCAACGTCAAAGTCGGTGGACAGTCAATAAAGATATAATCATAACTATCCTTAATTTTATTCAAGCAATTTCGCAAAATTTGTTCACGACCACTCATGCGTACCAATTCAATTTCGGCACCGACTAAATCTTGAGTCGCTGGTAAAATTTCCAAGCCTTTGACCGAAGTTAATTGAATCGCATCGGTCGGATCAACTTGGTCACACATTACATTATAAACCGAAACAGTTTTATCAGTAACTTCAACACCGACACCACTGCTGGCATTATGTTGCGGATCGAAATCCACAATTAAAACTTTTTTTCCTAAATCATGTGCTAAGTATGCAGCCAAATTAATACAGGTGGTAGTCTTCCCAACCCCGCCTTTTTGTAGTGCTACTGCAACGACTTTTCCCATTTCTTTTTGAACTCCTTTTGCTTTTTACCTTTTCAGCATAACATATTCCGTTAATTTTTACCAGTTTTCTGCCATATTTTTAATAATCCACAAAATATAGTGGCTTATGTTATGTGGTAATACTATATCTTGTGGTTTTTCAAGTAATTTACCACTCTTTCCAATTCTTCTGCGGCATAATAAGCGATAACGACCTTACCCCGTTCCAAAGTACCATCAATTTTAACTTTAGTACCAATCGCACGAGACAAGATTTTTTCTTGTTCACGGATTTCAGGGGCTTTGGCAGGTTTAGATTTTCCCGACGCAAAGGTTGGCATCTTACCTTCAATCAACTCGCCCAAGGCACGCACGGACAAGTTTTCGTTTACAGCACGGCGTGCATATTCAATTTGTTTTTGTTCATCAGCCACACCCAATAAACGAATCGCATGACCAGCCGTCAATTCTTGCTTGCTAATGTACTGTTGAATTTCTTGTGGCAAACTTAACAGACGCAAGGAATTTGCAATCGTACTGCGTGGCTTTGACAAACGCTCTGCCACTTTTTCTTGGGTCAATTTGTGTTCGTCCATTAACTTTTTAATTCCCAAAGCCAATTCAATTTCATTCAAATCGGCACGTTGTAAGTTTTCAATAATCGCAATTTCGGCAATTTGTTTCGGATTAAACTTTTTAATCACAGCAGGAATTTCTACTAAACCTGCCATACGTGCGGCACGCCAACGACGTTCACCCGCCACAATCATAAAGCGGTTGCCTACCGGTGTTACCAAAATTGGTTGTACGACACCATACGTTTGAATACTTTCCGCTAATTCACGCAAGGCTTCTTGGTTAAAAACTTTACGTGGTTGGTCAACATTATTATCAATCATTGCAATCGCAATTTGTTGTACGCCATCATCATTAACTTCTTGATTAACGCTTTTTACAGTTTTTTGTTGTTCTTTTTCTGTAGGTTCATTGATTGGTGTTAATTCATCGTCTAATACGATATTACCAAACAAAGCCCCCAAACCTTTTCCTAATTTTTTTTCTGCCATGTTTAAATTGTAATCATCTTTAACAAAAAAAGCAATCAATTGTTTAACGTCAAACAATTTATCAATCAATCCACAAAATACCCATTTGCTTACCAGCAAAAAATTTGGTTAATAATTTATACGAAATATACGGTAATTAGTTATTAACATTCATAATGTAAACAACTTTTACAGCAAAACCTACATACCCACAGCCACCCGCAAACAACACAAGAAAGCCGGTGCTAAGTTTTTAACATTTAGCTTGTAAATAACTCGGTGGGTTTATCACCAACAATTTAACCTAAAAAATGTTTAACGTTAAACAATTAGGAATAATTATATTTGGTTAAATGAATACAAAACTAGCGAAAGAAAATTGTTTGACGTTAAACAATAAGCCTTACATAAACGGAACGCTTTTCATATAAATTGTTTGACGTTAAACAATCCGTCCATATTGGCACATCAAAATTATTTATTTCAAAAAAGTTTAACGTTAAACATTTTATCCAAACCATACCATCATTATTTATATGCAATAAACCACACCTAAAAAACACAATCAACAAACGGTTTTAATTAATAATTTTGCAAATTGTTTAACGTTAAACAATTTCTACATTTCACCGCCAATAGTGTATTGACAAAACTCGACAGGTAGGTCTATAATAGATACATGAAAGCAGGTTTAATTGCCGACCTGGTTGTTGGGGTTATCATTCTTATCAACTTAATCGTTTGTACACGCTTAGGTTTAATCCGCTGCGTATTACAATTCTTTTCCACAATTTTGGCTTTGGTTGTTGCAATGCTCTTAGCC
>JAFUJE010000010.1 GCA_017473795.1 Clostridia bacterium | reverse complement strand
TAAATAAGGTTGTTGCAAAAGGAACAACCGCCACAATGACGATCAGCGCCAAAACAATAATCAGCGATGCTTTGCGTTTGTTGTTCCCCATACTTATGGTTAGTATTTATCACATTTTTAAAATAATGTGAAATGAATTTTGTTGATGCGGGCGGTGACGGTGGCGTTGGGGACGGGTTTCATTGTGGCGGCGGGTGTGCCGGCACGGGGCGAATACGGGAAGACGTGGATTTTATCCAATTTGATGTCTTGCAAGAAATCTAAAGTGGTTTGGAAAGCGTCTTCGGTTTCGGTCGGGAAACCCACAATCAAATCGGTACCAATCACCGCTCGGGGGAAATTGGCACGCACGTTCGCAACAATCTGTGCATATTGGGCGGTTGTATAATGGCGGTTCATGTCGTGCAGGACGGAATCACAACCGGATTGCAAACAGATGTGAAAGTTCGGCACAAAGTTTTTACATTCTTTCAATGTAGCCAGTAATGCTGGGGTCATCATCGGCGGTTCCAGGCTGGAAATTTCCCATGTGATACCGCAAGCATCCACTGCCCGACAGAGTGCCGCAAAGTCGGGATAATAACACAGATTAATACCGCACAAAACCACCGATGTTACGTGTGCGGGCTGGGCTTTAATTTCCGCCACGACGTCGGCAACTGGGCGGCATTCCATGCGGTTACGAATATGCGGGATAATACAGTAAGTACAAAAATTTTGGCAACCGTCTTGAATTTTGATAAAGGCTTTTTCACGGCGGTGTTGCACGGTAACGGGCGCAGATAGAGACTGCCCCATTTGTAATTTGTCCGCAATTTCCAGTGCGACCATTTCCGGCGTCTTACGACCGAAAGCGCAACCCATACCGACCAGTACGGCTTGCGGATGATATTTTTTTATCTTGGAAACGCCGTAACGGGACTTCTTTTCCGCCATACTGGTCACGGCACAGGAATTTACCACAAAGGCTGCTGCTTGCGGGAGACGGGAAATGGCGCCGTCTGAGACCATTTGATTGGCTATGCCCATGGCATCAAGTTGCGAGGCGACGGCTTCACTTTCGTAATAATTAACTTTACAGCCGTAAGTGATAATATAAACGAACGGCGCTTGACTTTGCATATCAAACAGCATATACTATCACCATTATTTTGTAAATTAAAAGCGGGGTGAGAACTGTGAGTCAAGTTATCGTTGGTGAAAACGAAAGTTTGGAAAATGCTTTGAAACGTTTCAAACGCAAAGTACAAAAAGACGGTATTATCGCTGATATGAAACGTAAAGAAGAATACGTTAAACCAAGTGTTGCTCGTAAATTAAAAAGCGCTAATGCTCGTAAACGTGCCCGCAAAGAAGCACGTGGTAAAGCGATTTAATTTTAAATCGGAAACAAAAAAAAGGACTGCTCCGTGGCAGTCTTTTTTATTGCGTTGCGTTCAGTCTTATTTCGCCAATTCTGTTGCCCTAGTTTCACGGATAACATTGACTTTAATTTGACCAGGATATTGCAAATTGTTTTCAATCTCTTTCGCAATTTCTTTTGCCATGAACAAGGCTTGACTGTCAGAAACTTCGTCGGGTTTAACGATAACACGAACTTCACGACCAGCCGAAATAGCGTAACAT
>JAFUJE010000009.1 GCA_017473795.1 Clostridia bacterium | reverse complement strand
TAAATCTTTTGAATCAAAAGAAACCGAACGAAACCCTTTTATAGAAGGAGCCGGTTCCTGCATTAGATGCAAGTCTATATCAATTTTACTTGAATAACTTTGTACTAAAGCAAAAGCATTTTGGTTCGGCTTAAAATAATCAAAATGCAACGATACCTGATGTTTTTGTTGCGCTAAACTATTACTTACCCGAACAATTTCTTCTATATACTGTTTTAATTGCTCTTTTTCGGCTGTTAAATACGGTTCAATTGATACTGAAACTTGCATATTTTCCCCTTTTTAATTATAACATGTACTAATAAAAACATAAAATCAAATTCATTCATAAATTAAAATATGAATTTTTTGACGCAAATCCACCCTTTTATCTTATTACTACTTGCGTCTTTATTTATATATTTACTAACAGCATTAGGTTCAGCCGTTGTTTTTTGTTTTAAATCATTACATAAACGCTCGCTTGATATTATGTTAAGCGTTAGTGCCGGACTTATGACCGCCGCTTCAATTTGGTCTTTAACAATACCAGCCATTGATCTATCCGCCGAACTTTGGCATAACTCTTGGCTTTTGCCTGCCATTGGTTTTTTTACAGGCGGACTATTTATAATTGCCAGCAGTATCATTATCGACAAAAAGCTTCCCGGTGCAATGCAAAAGAAACGTAGTATATTAATCATCGGTGTTATGCCATTACATAATATCCCCGAAGGATTAGCTGTCGGAGTCAGTTTTAGCGGATTTGCCACCGGCATCAGCGGATGTTCTTTGGCAAGTGCCTTAATGGTTGCCTTAGGTATTGGTATTCAAAATATTCCTGACGGTATCTCAATTTCCGTTCCCCTTTATCGAGATGGCATGAGCAAAGGTAAATCATTTTTTTACGGACAAATTAGTGGCATTATGGAAATTATTGCCGCAATTATTGGGTATTTTGTAACAATTTCTATTCGCAGTATCCTTCCATTTTTCTTTACTTTTGCAGCCGGTGCCATGATTACCGTCGTAATAAGTGAATTAATTCCGGACATTGCCCCAGAAAATCGCAAAATCGGGCTTCTGGGATTTATCCTTGGGTTTACCTTGATGATGATTTTAGACTTAGCAATTACAATTTAATTTTCTTCATTAGCCAAGTGACGTAAACGTAACTGTCCACACGCACCATCAATATCATCACCCTTATTTTTTCGCATCGTACAAGAAACGCCACTTTTAATTACCGCATCCATAAAAGCCATGGCGGTTTCCCGACTAGGCGGGGTTAAAACCGCATTTTTATCAAAATTCAAAGGATTAAGGTTAATTAAGTTGATATGTGCCGCAAAACCACGCACTAAACCAGCCAATTCTCGGGCTTGATTAACAGCACAGTTAAAAGGTTGCCCATCTTTCATCATCAACGAATATTCAAAAATCACACGGCGATGAGTTTTTTCAAAATAATACTTAGCCGCATCAATCAACTCTGCAATACTGTACCGTTTAGCCACCGGCATAATTTGTTGTCTTAATTGGTCATTCGGTGCGTGCAAAGAAATACACAAATTTACTTGCGTTTTTTCATCAGCAAATTTTCTAATTTGTGGTACCAAACCCGATGTTGACAGACTAATATTACGTCCACTGATATTAATACCTGTCGGTGCGGTTACTAAATTTAAGAAACGTATCACATTTTCATAGTTATCTAACGGTTCACCTGAGCCCATCAAAACAATATTTGTCACACCCCGAGTCGTTGGCGTCATATTCAAACGATTAATCAATAAAACCTGAGCCAAAATTTCGCCAGCTGTTAAATTACGCACTAAGCCATATTTACCACTTGCACAAAATCGACAGCCCATACGACAACCAACTTGCGTTGACACACACAAAGTATTTCCGTAATTCTGACTTAACAAAACACATTCAATTAAATCTTTACCCTGAAAAGCCAGCAAATATTTTTTGGTTCCGTCCTTAGAAACTTGTTCTTTGATAATTTCCGGCAAATTACAATCGAAGTGTTCCTTTAACCAAGCCCTTAAATCTTTAGGAATATTTGTAATATTGTCTACCGAAACACCCTGATGTAAAGCACTATAAATTTGTCCAGCCCGAAATTGTGGCAGACTTAATGGTTTAAAACTTCTTCTTTTAATTCTTCAAAAGTTAAATCATAAATATATTTCACAGGTTACTCCAATTACTCCAAAGTTACCGAACGCAAATCACGTCCATTACAAAAATCTTTACCAGTTATCACTTTTTTACCTGGCAACTGTAATTCATCAAGCTGCAACAAGCCCTCACCACAACCAATCACCAAACCTTTTTGTGCATCGCAATAAACAACACTTCCTGGTTTTGCTTGTCCATTGATTGCAGTTGCCCGAAAAACCTTAACTGGCTCGCCATTATATACAAAGAAAGCCACCGGCCACGGATTTAAACCACGCACTAAATTAACCAAATCTGTAGCTTTTTTTGTCCAATCAATTTTAGCCATACTTTTATTCAACATTGGTGCTATAGTAACTTCTTCTGGATTTTGTGGTATAAACTTAGCCACCCCTTGTTCAATTTGCTGTAAAGCACTTAACAAAGCTTTAACTCCCACTGGAACCATTGCTTGTAAAACTTCGCCTGATGTGGCTGACGGTTCAATCGTAAAAGATTCTGAACAAATCATCGGACCAGAGTCCAAACCTAACTCAGTTTGCAAAATCGTTACACCAGTAACTCTATCCCCGTTAATTACTGACCATTGTACCGGAGCCGCACCCCGGTAACGAGGCAACAGACTGCCATGGACATTAATCACACCATACGGCGCCGCATCTAACACACTCTGACGCAAAATTTGACCAAAAGCGCATGTCACAATAATATCTGGTTGATATGCTTTTAATAAATCAGCCTCTTTACTGATTTTTTCGGGTTGTAAAACTGGAATATTATGTTCAATAGCAAATTGCTTTACCGGATTAAAAAGAACTTTATGGCCACGTCCAGCCACAGCATCTGGTTGCGTTACCACACAAACCACTTGATGATGATTAATGATTCCTGCCAAAACATCAGCAGCAAATTTAGGTGACCCCATAAATACAATTTTCACATTTATAATGTATCATAGAAATGATAACGAACCAAATTAATTCATTAATAATCAACTTTTTTTCTTAAAATAGTGGTATTTAGCATTTTAATATACACAATATCTTGTTTTTATATAAAATTAGACAAATAATTCTTTTTTTGTTATAATAAAATATGGCTCGATTAACTATTATTAAACAAGACAATCCTTTAATCCGTAAGCAAAGCAAAATTGTTGATGATTTTTCGCCACGCTTACATGAAATCTTGGATAATATGCAAGAAACTCTATTTCACGCACGTGGCATGGGTTTAGCAGCAATTCAAGTAGGTATTCTCTATCGCATGGCAGTCATCATCACTGAAGAATATGGTGTAGTTGAGATTATTAACCCAATAATTAAAACAGCCAAAAATCAAAGAGTTGATAGTGAGGGATGCCTTTCCTGTCCCGGTATCAGCGGACGTGTCCGTCGCCCGCACTTGGTTACTCTAGAATACCAAGACCGCAACGGTAAAAAACATACCCAAACCTTCCGTGGTATTGACGCAGTTTGTTGTTGTCACGAAATTGACCACATGAACGGTATTCTTTTTATCGACAAGATGGAACAATAATTAAACTTGCGGAATTGCAATCTCTGAAATTTCTTCAATAAAAGCATCAAGTTCTTCAGTTTTATACGGAAATGCGAATTTATATGCCGGATTACAGCGTAGTTCGGCATTTTCTTTGTCCCAAAGGTCATTAATCTTTTGCAATTCCTCATGTAAAGTAGAATCGCTATACGCTACTTGATATTTTTTTTCTAAATACCTGTCATCACGCCGTGTTACTTCGTACATATCTATAGCCGATTGCTCAATTGTAATATTTTTAAAGTATTCCAGTAAAAATACATTATAAAATTGATAATCAACATATAAATGCAAATATTGACCTTTGTTTAAATCATCATGCATGTCATGAGTCATAGCAAATTTAACTGGGTCAACCTTTTCCCTATTTCGCTTAACTAAATCATGCATTTCAGTTCGTACGCCACAATGAGCATTGGCTTTATCCGCTGCCAAATCTGGCAAAATATTACCATCTAAAAAAGCCTGTACGTCAAAAATGGTTTGTGGATGTTTTTCTAGATATCTTTTTGCAATTGCTAAATGTGTAATTTGTGAAGGCATTTATCCAATTATATCACTTCTTCGAGTTAGATGCCACCAAATTTTCAACCATGTAAAGTCCTTCCAAAACAGCCGGCAAGAAACTTTCATCAGCTTTTTCTCCATATTTCACTTCCGCACTCAATACAATGTTAGTTTTTAAATTAGCAGCAAAATTTTCCCAATCAATTGTACCCTGTCCACAGATTAAAT
>JAFUJE010000074.1 GCA_017473795.1 Clostridia bacterium | reverse complement strand
TTGTTGATGTATACGTCGTTCATGCGGATATTGATTTGAAGACTGTCAAGATGGCGCCTGATGAAGTGATTGATGTTCGGTGGGCGACTTTTGACGAAATTGAACAAATGATTCAACAGAAGACGTTTATCGACCAACCTTATCTTTCATTGTTAAAATCCCTATTAAATTACCAAATTGATGCAAGGGTGGTGGGGTTAAATTAGTTGTGGTGTCAGTGACAGGACTTGAACCTGCAGAAACTGGTTCCTAAGACCAGCGCGTATGCCATTCCGCCACACTGACGTATAGACAGTATAACTGATAATTGGGAGTTTAGGCAAGTTAGTTGTTGCAATTTCATGCTGATGTAATGACGATGAGATAGGTGCTGCCATCTGGGAAGGTGAGTTCAAAGTCGTTAAACTGGGCGTTAAAACAAGTTCGACAAAGGTCATCTAGATATGAACGGCAGTCGGCGAGGCTGTGTAAAGTAAAGGGAGTAAGTGATTCTGAATTTGTTGGGTTGTGGTCGTGTTGATGAAGGTAGTGGAATGTGTGTTGGTAATTTTTTTTCATAGAGAAAGGGGGCACTTGTAACAGTGGTGCTGTAGTTAGTATGGTGCCGATAATTGCTTGGTTGTGGTCCGGAAACTTTAGCGTAATTGCGTGTGCAGTTACTGTGTACGGGTTAGCAATTTCTTTCGCAAATAATTCTTGAATGATTCTCATAATGGGATTGTTTTTGTTAATAATGATATCCGTTTTATGTGTTTTACACATAAAAATTATTATGAGTATTTACTTTGAATACTGATAATAATCATTATAGCGGGTTTTTATGTATAATGGTATTCATTTTTGTCTTTTTTCACTAATATTTATGTGTGAGGGTGATACCATAGCCTGTGGGGGTCAATTAAAATATAATCATGGATATGAAAGACATTTTAAGTCGTATTGGATACGTACGCAATCAGGCTAATTTATCAGCACGTGAACTAAGTTTTCGGATTGGCATGAGTTCGCAGTACATCGCTCAAGTTGAAAGTGGTCGGATTGTTTTGACTGTGGAAAAATTAATCAAGATTTTAGATGTCTGTAATTTCCCATTAGACCGATTTTTTGCAACAAATATTCAAGACTATGCTATCAATGCAGAACTTTATGAGTTTATTGATAAATTGCCTACAATTAAAAAGCAAAATATGATTGAGTTTATCAAGGATTAATTTTAATTATTTAAATCCCAGTCAATCGTGGCTTTTTGGTGTTGGGTTAAATAATGATTAGTTTGTGAAAAATGACGGCAGCCAAAAAAGCCACGGTAAGAAGACAGTGGAGACGGGTGTGCACACTGTAAAATTAAATGGCGTTTTGGGTCAATAAGTGGCGCCTTGCTGCGGGCATTGCTGCCCCAGAGCAAGAACACGGTGTTGGTGGTGTGGTCGCTGATTAGTTTAATTACGGCGTCAGTAAACCATGACCAGCCACAGTTAGCGTGGGAATTGGCTTGGTGGGCACGTACAGACAGTGTAGTGTTTAAAAGCAGCACGCCTTGTTCTGCCCATTTAGTTAAGTCTCCGCAATTGGGCTGTGTGATGTTTAAGTCGGTATTGATTTCTTTAAAAATGTTTTGTAGGGAAGGGGGTAAAGGTATGCCGGGTTTAACCGAGAAACAAAGGCCGTGAGCTTGACCGGGTTCATGATAAGGGTCTTGTCCCAAGATGACACATTTAACTTGATTAAGTGGTGTCAAGCGGAAACAGTTATAAAGGTCATACATATCGGGGTAAATCGTTTTGGTGGCATATTCTTGTTTTAAAAAATTACGGATTTTGGTGTAACGTTCGTCCGCAAATAATGGTGCTAATAATTCGTCCCAGCCGCCGCCTAATGGTTGCATAGGGTATTATAACATAAAAAAACCGCCCAAGCGAGCGGTCTTTTCTTTGGCATTGATTACAAATTAAACGTTTAATAAACGGAAAATTTGACGGTTTACAATCATGAAGATGATATCTAAAATCCAAACGATGGTAAATCCGAAAATCAAACGGATAAGACCAGCAACGATTTTACCTTCTTGAAAGCGGGTAACTGCACCGCAGATCCATGCGGTAACAGGAATGATTGCTAAGATTAAACTTACGATGTAGCTTAATCCAAAGTAGTCTTTACTTCTTTTTGCCATTTTATTTTCTCCTTTTGTGTTTTATATATATGCAGGTTTTTTAGTAACTTGCGTCTTGAACTTCTTTACGCAATGCACGAACTTCGTCGCCGATTTGAATAAAGTAACGTTTACCGTCACGGCTGTTGCAATTTTTCAAGATGGTACGAATTGCGGTTACAGTTGCGCCACCTTTACCAATGACACGACCCATGTCGCCGTCAGCAACTTTAACTTTAACGGTTACGTTGTCACCGTCAACGATGTCTTCCAAAACTACTGCGTCTGGATTTTCAACTAAACTTTTTACAATCAGTTCAATAACTTGTTTCATTTTTTATTTATTTTCCTTTTTATTTGTTTTCTTCTTTTGTTTCTGGTTTTTGATTCTTTTTTACTCGATTTGCACTTGGTGTGTACTTGGTCGGTTTCAAAACGCCAGCCATTTCCAATACTTTCTTTGCGGTCGGTGTCGGGGTAGCGCCATTGTTTAACCAGTTTTGTGCTAAGTCTTTGTTAATCTTAACTTCGGCTGGTTCAACTAATGGGTTGTACGTACCGATGACTTCCAAGAATTTACCGTCACGTGGTGAACGACCATCAGCTGCAACTACACGGTAAAAAGGATTGCCTTTATCACCCAATCTTGTTAATCGGATTTTTACTGCCATGCTGTTTTTGCTCCTCCTTTTGTTGAATTTATTTTTTGGGACTTACAACCCGGAAACCGGGAACGCCCAAGTTATGCTAATTTGAATTAACGGAAACGGCGCATCATTTTATTGCCGCCAAATTGTTTCATCATTTGTTTGCCTTGTTCAAACTGTTTAAGTAGTTGGTTAATGGCTTGAATCGAGGTACCACTGCCACGGGCAATACGTTGTTTACGGCTGGATTTAATAATATCTGGATTGGTACGCTCTTCCATTGTCATGGACTGGATAATCGCTTTGTTGCGTGCCATGGTTTGTTCGTCTAGTTTACCCAGTTTAACACGACCACCCATAGCGCCACCCAAGTTTTCCAAAATGTCGTCTAAGTTACCCATTTTGGCAAGATTATCGTATTGTTGTAGGAAGTCATCTAAAGTGAACGCATTACGACGGAAATTTTCTTCCATGCGTTTCATTTCGTTTTCGGTAATTACGGTTTGGGCTTTTTCAATAATGGACAAGACGTCACCCATACCTAAGATACGGCGGGCAATGCGGTCAGGGTGGAAGGGTTCAATATCGCCCATCTTTTCGCCGACACCGCTGTATTTGATTGGTTTACCCGTAACATAACGGATTGACATTGCAGCACCGCCACGGGTATCGCCGTCAAGTTTGGTTAAAACTACGCCAGTAACATCAAGTTGTTCGTTAAATTGGTGCGCAACGTTAACTGCATCTTGACCGGTCATAGCATCAACTGTCAACAGAATTTCTGTTGGGTTAACTGCTTTTTTAATGGCGGTAAGTTCTTGCATTAAATCTTCGTCAATGTGTAAACGACCAGCCGTATCAATAATCACTGTATCTAAGTTATTAGACAAAGCGTGCTTGATACCGTCCTTGGCAATTTTGACCGCATCTTTGTTACCGCCGTCGTAACAAGCCACGCCGGCTTGACGGGCAACAACTTTTAACTGTTCAATTGCAGCAGGGCGGTAGATATCATCGGCGACCAATAAAACTCGTTTGCCTTGACCTTTAAGTAATTGCCCTAGTTTACCACAGAAGGTGGTTTTACCCGCACCTTGTAAGCCAACCATCATAATAATGGTTGGTGGTTTGGGTGCTATGTTTAACTTGGCGTTGCCGCCACCGAGTAGTTCGGTCATTTGTTCGTGGACGATTTTGATAATATGTTGTCCGGGAGTCAAAGATTGCATAACGGATTCCCCGGAACATTTTGCGCTTGTTTTGGCAATAAAATCTTTGACGACAGCAATATTAACGTCGGCTTCCAAAAGTGCTAATTTTATTTCACGCATGGCGGCTTTAATTTCTAAATCTGTGAGTTTGCCGCTCCGTGTCAACTTTGCAAAGATGTGCTTAAATTTTTCCGATAAACTTGAAAATGCCAAATCAAACCTCGCTCGTTTTTATTATTAACTAAAAATGCAGCATTGTCAATATTTTAATTGCTGAAGTAGTAAAGTTTTGATTGATATTTTTTCGTGCTTATGTTATAGTTAGTTGTTTGCGGGTGTAGTTCAATGGTAGAACTCCAGCCTTCCAAGCTGATAGCGTCGGTTCGATTCCGATCACCCGCTCCAAATTAATCACCCGTAAGGGTTATTTTTTTTGTTCTTGGTTTTCCTTGTTTGGTTTGTCGGTGTGAGCATTGAATCCATATTTGTGGGAAATGGGGTCTTTGAAAAGAAAGTTGCGCAGTGGCATTAGTGTTAAAGTCATATAGGCGCCAAAAACTATAAATGTACCAATGCAGGATAAATACTGACCAAGAAAATTAACTGGATTAAGTTTGATAAAATGATAAAACAAAAGTTGACTGCAAATGATTACAACGTAGAAGATTAAAATATTGATAAAGGTGTTATCTTTCTTGAAGATAAACTGGTAGCCATAAAATAATACTGGCATTAAAAAAATAATGATTAACAGGCTTAGGAGTTTGGCGAGAAAGTAATTCGGGTTAGTACCGTAGATAAAGCCGTCAACTAAACTCCATAGAATGGTGGCGGTTAATGCAATTTTGATGTGTTCCCAGGTGCTTTCGTTAACGGCACCGAATAAACCAACAACTTTATTATGATTGGACAATTCGTAGATAAAATGGGCGATTGTGCCGACAACTGAAATCACGATGATACTGAGAATCAACATAGAAAGGTTTCCTAAATACTGTTTAATTCTATGGTGTGAATAAGTAAGTTATGACTAGATCACAAAAATACTAAAATTAAGAGTGGAGCTGATGGCGAGATTCGAACTCGCGACCTTTTGATTACGAATCAAATGCACTACCGACTGTGCTACATCAGCGTACTGATAGTCTAGCACGAAATTGGCGGGAAACGCAAGTCGATTTAGTCGTATACATAATTATGCGTAGGGTAACCGGTTGGGTAGTACGATGTGGAATTGTTGTGGCTTTGCTTGCGGTCTGGTTAGTTTTTGCGGTGAACCCGGTTGTGTTTAATTATGCAGGGGCTTTATTAGATGCAGTAGCGGTGCAAGCGGTAAATTGTGGGGTAGCAGATGTTGTCAGTGCGGATACGTATAGTAATTTAACGGATATTCGCCGGGATAGTAACGGGACGATTACCAGTATTAATGCAGATGCAGTAATGATGAATGCTTTGGCGGTTAAAGTGTCAACCTATGCCCAAAATTATTTAGGCGAGTTAGGAAATACGGGGATTCCGGTGCCGGTGGGGACTTTTTCGGGGATACCTTTTTTGGTGGGACGTGGGTGGTCCGTAAACTTAAATTTTAAGTTGGTTGGGGCGGTAAATTGTAGTTTTGAGTCTGAGTTTAAAACAGCTGGTATCAACCAAACGGAACACAAAATTACCTTGCGAACTAATGCCGTTGTTGATGTCGTTTTACCATTTTGTACCAAACGCACCAAGGTAGCCGTAGATATGTTATTTGCAGATAGTATCATCGTGGGCGAAGTGCCAGAATTTATGTTCTCGCATACAATGAAGTAATGACCGCCGGCGAGCGGTTTGCAAAGGAGGAAACGCAAATGTGGTGTTATTATCCAACGTACAGTTATAACTACACTTTCGATTATGTTTATCCGTATAGTTATAGCTATTGCCAGCCATTTTATACAATCCAACGCAGTAATAGTTGTTGGAACAATAGTTGCTGGAACAGAAGTACCAGAAGTAGTTGCAACTGCTGTAATAACAGCGATGTGATTTATTACGCTTAATCCTATAATTAAAAAGTTATCACTATTATTTTCTCATAAAAAACGCAGATGACTTATCTGCGTTTTTATGGTTGATGCTGTTTGACTTAAATATTTTTTGTGCCCAATTGAATTTTGTCGGCTTGGTTGATTTTTGCCAAGAATTGGGGTAAAATTTCGGATAATTCTTTTTGCACATATTCTGCTTTTGCAACAATTTCCAGGAAGTGACGTAATCTTTGTTTTGGGGTTTGTGGTTTTTTTTCTAGATAATCGTCAGCTACTTGACGGACTGCTGGTAAACTTTCTTTAAAGTCGCTGCGGTTGTAAACTATTTGACAATATTGGGTCATTTGCTTTTCGATAGCATCTTTTTCGCTTTCAATGCGAGAATTCTTAGGCACAACAATATTATTATATTCGTGATAAAAAATGTCAGTTGCTCTTTTTAATTCCGCATATTCTTTGGTGTGAAATTGAAATTCAACGTTAACGTCCTTATAAGTAGTGTGTTGGTGAATTGCTTCATAATTATCCCTTTCGTGGAAATCAATTTTTCCCCCAAATTTAGCTAGGAAACTAGCAACTACAGCCGGTGCGGAAGCATAATCAGGGATTACAATAGTGAAACGAGACCAGTCTCTGATTTCATTATATAATTTGCATTCATTTTTATGATAATTTGTTTTTACCACATGATTAATAACTTCAGCCATTGAAGCATTCTTGTCTGCATCATCTTTACTACGGGTTTTACGGTCTAATTTTAGTAAGACATTTTGGATGTGTTTAGTTCCGGGGTTAATGATACCATAGTTGCCTATAGTTTGTATATTCAATGGTTCCCTTTGAATGTTTTTATTGGGAAAGGCATTTTTAAGTAATTCATAAAGTGCTATAATTGCTTGCTCATTGTTAAGTTCGGCCTTTGGGGTCGTTTTGGTAGTATTTAATTTTTCGTACATGATAAACCTCTCTCTTTTAATTACAAAGATTAATTATATCTTTATGTCTTAGCAATGTCAAGTAGTACCGGCAGTTTTGGTTTTTAATTTTGGGCAAATAATGTTATTATGGGGTTTAGTTGGTGGCGTATGTTTAACTCCAAAGAGAAAGGTAATCGACAGCGGGTAATTTTGCATTGTGACTTAAACAATTTTTTTGCGTCGGTAGCCATGAAATCTGATCCTGAATTACGGGGTAAATATATTGCGGTCTGTGGTAATCCAAGTTTGCGGAAAGGTATTGTGCTGGCGAAAAGTGAGAATGCTAAACGCAAGGGAGTAAAGACAGGTATGCCAATTTGGGAAGCACAAAAAGTTTGCCCGGAAATTATCATTGTGCCGACAGATTATCCGGCTTACGAAAGTTATAGTAAAAAGGTGCAGGAAATTTATTATCGATTTACCAATCAAGTGGAAAGTTTTGGGATTGATGAATGTTGGCTAGATGTTACGCACAGTCAAAAAATGTTTGGTGATGGTATGCAGATTGCGGAAAAAATTCGTTGTGCGGTAAAAAACGAGTTAGGTTTAACCGTATCGGTAGGGGTGTCTTTTAATAAAACATATGCGAAGTTGGGGAGTGATTTAGCCGAGCCAGATGCAGTGGTAGCCATAACTTTGGAAAATTATCAACGCTTGATTTATCCGTTACCATTAGCCAATTTATTATTTGTGGGTAAAAAGACACAAGCCTTGTTAACCAAACTAAACATTAATACAATTGGCGATTTGGCGAATTGTGATGTGAAGATTTTAAAATCTTTCTTAGGCATCAATGCGGAAAAATTAATCGCAGAGGCAAGGGGTGAAGATGGCAGTGAAGTTAGTGATTACTTGCATCATGAATTGCCACGTAGTGTGGGAAACGGTACCACGTTGCCGTTTGATTTAACTTGTCAAAAAGATGTGGAAGCAGTTGTTTATTTGCTGAGTGAAAAAATCGCTTTTCGGCTACGGGAACAAAAATTGCAGGGGTATACTATTCACTTATCGGTCAAAGATACTGGTTTGCAATGGTGTGGGGCACAAACTAGTTTGATTTACCCGACACATACCGTCTTAACGATACGACGGACGGCGATGAAAATCTTTGAGCAATTATGGCCACAAAAACCTTTTCGCCCCATTCGGGCGGTGCGGGTAGCGGTAGGAAATTTAACCACCGCGGATCATGTCCAAACCAATTTATTGGCCGATGTTAATGATGAAATTAAAAACCAAGCCTTAGATTCTGCTTTTGATAAAATTCGCAAAAAGTACGGAACCCAACAAATTATGTTAGGGGGAACAGCGGGCAGTTATCAAAAGTTAGGTTTTGATTTGCAATTATATGATTGTGATAATGTGGAACAATTAACAATTGATGAAAATTAAATTGGAGGCACGGGTCAGAATCGAACTGACGCATAACGGTTTTGCAGACCATCGCTTTTCCACTTAGCAACCGTGCCAAAACGAGAATAACTTATTATATACAAAGCAAATAGTTTTGGCAACCACTTGTCGTAAATTGGTTGTAAAAGCGGCGGGGGTGTGGGTATAATAAAACATGGCTCAAATAATCGACGGAAAAAGTTTGGCAATGGCGCTGCGAGATGAAGTGGCTGCCTCGGTGCTTGAAATTCAGGCACGGGGTGGTAGGGTACGCTTTGCGGCTGTTCTCGTCGGTGATAATCCAGCCAGTCAAATTTATGTGCGCAACAAACAACGGGCTTGCGAAAAAGCCGGGATTGATTTTGTTTTATATACTTTACCAGCAACTTGTCAGTACAAAGAATTAACGGACTTGATACAACGTTTGTCCGCAGATTCACAGATTCATGGTGTTTTATTGCAATTACCTGTGCCTCCTGAAGTAATTGGTAATCGGTTAAGTGAAGTTTTGAATTTAATCGACCCACGTAAAGATGTTGATGGGCTAACAATTACTAATTTAGGTTTGTTGGCAGGTGGAAATAATGGGTTAGTGGCTTGTACAGCGCAAGGTGTTTTACATGCCGTCCAGAGTGTTTGTCCCGACTTAACCGGGAAGAAGGTTGTTATGATTGGGCGCAGTCAAATTGTAGGACGACCGACGGCTTTGTTATTAACTAATCAAAATGCGACAGTTACCGTATGTCATCGCTTGACCCAAAATTTAGGCGAACATACTCGTACGGCGGATATTATTGTGGTGGCAGCGGGTTCACCGCAATTGTTAACGGCTGAAATGGTTAAACCTGGAGCCATAATTATTGATGTGGGAATTAACCGTTTGCCAGACGGACGTTTAGTGGGAGATGTGGATTTTGAAAATGTAGCACCTCAAGCGGCGGCAATTACACCTGTGCCGGGTGGTATCGGACCTTTGACCATTGCTTTCTTATTAAAGAATATTGTGGCTGCGTATCGCTTGCAAAACGGTTTGTAAGGCTGATAAGAAAGTTTTGACATCGTCTATCGTGTTGTTCATGCCGAGGCTGATGCGGAGAACTTGTTTTTGTTGTTGAGGCGTTAATTTCATGGCGGCTAGAGTGCGATTGCCTTTGGCGTGTGCAGCACAGGCTGAACCTAAGCCGACGTAAATATCTTGACTGGATAAAGCATTCATGACTGTTTCACCAAAGACGTTGGGTAAAGCAATATTAGTAATATAGGGATTATTATTGATGCCGTTAACGTGACAGCCATCGGGTAAATTTTGAATTAAATATTGATGAATTGTGTTTATGTGCGGGCAATGAAAATTTTGGGCGGCGATGGCTAGACCCATAATGGCGGCATGATTTAAGGTGCCGTGGGGTGGTTCAACGTTGATGCCGGCACGAACCCATAACGCTCCCACACCTTTGGGACCGTGGATTTTATGACCGCAAAGGGTGACGCTGTCTAAATCAAGTTGGGTAACGTCAAAATCAAATTTAGCAAAGGCTTGGGCGGCATCTGCATGAATATGAGTGCGTGGATTGCGGGCTCGAACCATAGCAACTACGGCTGCTGCATCTTGGTATGTACCAATATCACTGTTAACTAAACTGAACATAAATAACGATGTTTGCTCGTTGATTAATTGAGCTGTGGCGTCAAGGTCTATGCGTCCGTCGGGAAGTAGGGGGGCTGTCGCTACGCTATAACCACGGTTGCTACGTTCTTTGGCTGCTAGATAAATTGAATTATGGTCGCCGGCGGTAATCACTAGCTGTTGTTGGATACGACGTAAACAATGGTCCATGATTAAATGGTTAGCTTGGGTAGCTGTGTTAGTGAAAATTAATTGTCCACTGTTTGCGTGTAATTGTTTCATTAAAATTGAACGGGCACGCTCGACAACTTCGGCGGCTTGTATCCCACCTTTGTAAAGTGTGTTACTGTTATAAAAAACATTTTGTTCAATGTCTTGCATGGCTTGCCAGACAGCCGGTTGGATTTTGGTGGTGGCAGCGTTATCTAAATAAATCATGATGTTTAAATTATAATGTTTGACGGAATTTCGTCAAACACATATAATTTAATTTGTGTTGAAGATAAATTACGTGAACAGATACCAAGTTGGGGAAAAGGTAGAAATTCCCGTAGCTGAAGACTTATTGTCCAGTTATAACGATTTCTATGCGTCTAATTTGGAATTTTACCAAGGGCGCATGAAAAAACATGACGCAGTCGAAAATGAGGCAGTTGCTGCGGAAGATGAACAAAACGAAGGCACTGCACAATTGGAAAAACAAGTCACGACAGAAGTACAAGATTTTACGGCGCTTTGGGG
>JAFUJE010000073.1 GCA_017473795.1 Clostridia bacterium | reverse complement strand
TTAGGACTTTTGCCTGCTGGTGTTGTTATTTTGGCAATTTTTATTGCTTTCAAATTCTTTACCGCTGATGATGATAGTAAACGTAAAAATGCAAAAAATCAATTGATATATTGTATTATTGGTATAGTTGTTTTGGTTGCGTTGTTGATTCTTGCGCCTATTGTTATTGATTTAATTAAAGATACTTTGCCTACTGAGTAAGCGTAGTAAAATAGTAAAAGAAACACGGCATACACGCCGTGTTTTTTGATTGCATATATAATCACATGGCACAAATTACCAAGGCGGTCATTACGGCGGGCGGTTATGCCACCCGTTTTTTACCGATTACCAAGGCGGTCCCCAAAGAAATGTTGCCGTTAGGGGATAAACCTGTTATTCATTATATTTTGCAAGAATTACAGTCCGCAGGCATTACCGATGTTTTGTTGTTAATTGGTAGAGGACGTGAAAGTTTGTTAAATTACTTGGATAAAAATTACGAAGTCGATGATTATTTGCAGCGTCGTGTGTCCCAAACGGCAGATGCAACGCCGGTAACCAAAACAACAAATTTTTTTCAAAACATGAATCTTTATTTTCGCCGTGTTCCGTTACCGCAAGGCGTAGCTGATTGCGTTCGCCACGCTGCCAGTTTTGTTGGTAATGAACCGTTTGTATTGGCTTATTGTGACGATGTTTTTTTTGACGGTAATCCAACAGCGGAAATGTTAACAGCCTATCAAAATACGGGTAATCCGGTTATTATTACATCGCCCGTGCCATGGGAAGATGCTCATCGTTATGGTATTATCACCGCTGATGGACAAATTATCGAAAAGCCCGCACGTCCCAGTAGTAACTTGGTGGCGGTAGGGCGTTATTTGTTGCCTGCTGGTTTTTGCCTTAATTTAGGCACCGATATTGTGGCGGCGCTTAATCAAATTCCACAGAAAAATATTATTACGACCCAAGCCAAACGTTTTGATACGGGAAACAAGCACGGTTTCTTTGAAGCATTTCAATATGTCATGTCTTTACCTGAATCAGACATCTAAATATAGTTTTTCGCAAAACTGAATCTGATAATCGACGTGGCTACGGTAGGCGGTAATTATTCGCTGTACCAATTTTTTTGCCGTACTATGTGTTAATTTTTCACGGTCAAAACTTAAATCACTTTGATAGCCTAAAATTTCTAAAATCGCACCGTAAAAATCCAAAAAGACTAAATAACAACTTTGGTCTGTTGTGGCTAAGTTTGTGTAAGCATTGACCGCCGTAATTAAGGCTTGTGGGGCTTGTTCAACAAAATCTAAATGCAGCAAAGCATCGGCTAAACTGCACGCTAAATAATATCGATTCAAATCGGTAGCCAATGTATAAGGTGCTACTAGAACGTTAATTCCTGTGATTGATTGTCCGGAGATGGTAAATTCGGCAACTGTAAATAAACCACACGCTGCAGCAAATTTTGCCTTTGGGCGATAAACTCCTTTAATCGTACGCCATTGCAAACCTTTGCCAGTAAAAATAGCCAGGCGTGCATCGTAATCACCACTACGAACTGATTTAATTATGATACCTACTTCGACAAATGTTTCACGCATACGATTTTAGTTTAACGCAAATAATTATATTATGGAACTGAAAGATATGTTATGGCAATTATTTACCGAAACAGGAGAAATTGGATATTACAATCTTTACATTGCGCTCGACGAAAAAAAACGTTAAAATGTATCTGTGAAACACATTCGCAACTTTTGTATCGTCGCTCATATTGACCACGGTAAATCTACCTTGGCTGACCGTTTGCTGGAAATTACTAACACAGTGGCAAAGCGTGATATGGAAGCGCAACTGTTGGACAGTATGGACTTGGAACGTGAACGTGGTAT
>JAFUJE010000072.1 GCA_017473795.1 Clostridia bacterium | reverse complement strand
GGTGCCTGATACCAGCTTCCCACGTCGTAATGGTCCAACAACTTTCAACCGTGAACATCGTCCTAATAATAATGCACAACGCCCAACACGTCGTACCTGGACACCTGGTCAGGCTACGGCTAATGGCTATGGTGCAAAGCACCCAGTAAATAGCGGTGCAACACGTCCTGCGGCTCCCGTGGCTGGAGCACGTACTGGAACAGGATATTTACCACGTCCGACTGAAAAATTTATTCCTAAGCCAAACAACTTTGATAACAATAAACGTAAAGGAAAAAATTATACTGGCGGTGAAGAACCTCGTGCAGCGATGGACCGCCGTGCTTTATTACGTCGTGGTATTATCGAGGAACAAGAGATTGAAGAACGTATGTTGACCCGTGTTTTCCGTACTAAAAAGAGCAAGGAAAATGACAGTAAAGTTAAAGTAGAAAAATCCAACATTGTAGTGATTGAGGGTGACGATTTGACCATTAAAACCTTGTCTGAAAAAATAGGTAAACCAGTTAACCAAATTATTAAACAATTGATGGTGCTTGGTGAGATGTGTACCATAAACAGTGTTATTGATTTTGATACCGCATCTTTGGTTTCAGAAGAGTTTGGTGTTAAATTAGAACGAAGCAATAAAAAGACTTCGGAAGAAATTGTTTCTGATTTACATACGGTCGACGATAAAGACGAAAACTTACAATCACGTCCAACAGTTGTTACTGTTATGGGACACGTTGACCATGGTAAAACAACCTTACTAGACCGTATTCGTCATAGTTCTGTTGCAAAGGGTGAAAGTGGTGGTATTACTCAACATATTGGCGCTTACCAAGTTGAAGTTCCGGGTAATCGAAAAATTACGTTTATGGACACACCAGGACATGCAGCCTTTGATAAGATGCGTGCCCGTGGAGCAAAGATTACTGATATTGCAGTTTTAATAGTCGCTGGTGATGATGGGGTTATGCCTCAAACTGTAGAAGCTATACACCATATTCAAAACCAAAACTTGGCAATGATTGTTGCTGTAACTAAATGCGATAAGAAAGAATTTAATTTGGAAAGAGTACGCAGTCAGTTGAGTGAGCATGGCATCATTGGTGAAGAATGGGGAGGTACTACTATGATTATGCCGGTTTCTGCAGTTAGTGGAGAAGGTGTAGATAAATTATTAGAAATGATTTTGTTGTTGGCTGATGTTAATAATTATCGTGCTAATTATGATAAGGAAGCCAGCGGTGCTATTATCGAAGCCAAAATGGATCCAACTCGTGGAGCGGTGGTAACTATCTTAGTACAAAACGGAACTTTGAAAGTTGGCGATACTTTGTTGGCTGGTACTGCTAGTGGAAAAGTTCGTGCAATGAAAGATGATATGGGACGTACGATTAAGCAAGCGACTCCGGGTATGCCTGTTCAGGTAATTGGATTTACCGAAGTTCCGACAGCCGGTGTTGATGTGTATGTCGTTGATGAAAAATTAACTAAGCAAGTTGTTGCTGAACGTAAAAATAAAGAAAAGATGTTAAAAGCTGGTATGGGAAAATCAGTAGAAGGATTTGATCCATTTGCGGCTATGAAATTTACCGATAAGAAACATTTGAATATTATTTTAAAAGCCGATGTATCTGGTAGTTTGGAAGCAATTGAACAAACTTTGGCTAACATTCAAAGCGAAGAAGTTCATGTTGGTGTTATCTCAAAAGGTGTTGGTGCTGTTACAGACAATGATTTGGATTTGGCATCCGTCACCAATGCTTTGGTAATTGCGTTTAACGTTAAGACTGGTTCAGCAATCCAAAAGAATGCTGATCGCTTAAAAGTAAAAATTCATTCCTTTAATGTGGTTTACGAATTGTTTGATTTTGTTACTGAACAAATGGTTCGCTTGTTTACTCCTCAATTTGAGATTGAACATTACGGTAAAGTAGAAGTTCGTGCATTGTTTAAGAGTTCTACTGCTGGACAAATTGCGGGTTGTTACGTTTTAGATGGTAAAGTTACACGTAACGCAACAGTGATTTTATTGCGTGGTAAAACTGAAGTTGGTAAATACCAAATTGACAGTTTGAAGGTAAAAACTGATGATCAAAAAGAAGTGTTGAAAGGTGCTGAGTGCGGTATTAAATTAAAAGATGCACCAGAGCTTAAAGTTGGGGATGTCTTTGATGTTATTGGTGAAAAACAAAAACCAATCATCTTCAATGGCAAGGAGTATAAATTCTAAAATGAAGAGTATTGCGAAAGAACGGATTAACGCAGATTTGTATCGCGCGTTGTCTAGTATTCTAATGACTAAAGTTAATCATCCTGAATTACAAGGAGCTACTATTTTGCGCACCGAATTGAGCGATGACGGCAGTGTTTGTGATATTTTTGTTACTGACCACTTGGCTGCTTTTCGACAAGCAACTGGTTTCTTTCGTAGTGAAATGGCAAAGTTGGTAAAATTACGTCGTGTGCCTCGTTTGGTCTTTATTCAGGATAAAGGTCAAGAAAATGCTGACCGTATTAATGCTTTGTTGGCCGAACTTGCAAGAGGTAAAAAATGAAATTAGAAAACGAAATTGAAAAAATTAAACAAATGGTTGACCAGTCCCAAACTGTTGCAGTGGTAGGGCATCGTAATCCCGATGGGGATAGTATCGGCAGTTGTATCGCTGTGTGTGAATGGTTAGAAAGTATTGGCAAATCAGTTTCAATCTTTGTAGACGGTGAAATTTCTAGCAAATTTTCTTATCTGAAAAAATTTAACCAATTTAACTTAGGTGCTGATCAAGAACATTTTGATTTGTTAATTGTCCTTGATTTAAGCGATCCGGCTCGCTTAGGTGTTTGGGATTGTTTGATAGCAAAATCGGCTAAAACCCTTGTGATTGACCATCATGTCAATCCAGTTTTTGTGCAATGTGATTTGTTGATTGATTTACCTGAATATGCCAGCACGGGCGAAATTGTTTATAGTTTGTTTGAATTGTTAAAAGTAGAAATTACGGCTGAAATAGCTTCAGCCTTATACACAAGTATTGCTTGTGATACGGGTTGTTTCTTATTTGCTAATACGACAGCTTACACACACCATGTCGTTGAATCCCTAATGAAAAAACATAATCTTGATATTGAAGGTATCAACTTCAAAAATTTCCGTGCCTATGATCGACAAAACATTCCGGTAATAACCTATGTTTTAAAACATATTAAATTTGCTTTTGATGGTAAATTGGCTATTGCAGTTTTACCCTATAAAGCTGTGAAAAAATGGAATCTCGATTATGAATCACGACATGGCTTGTTTAAATACGTTACTGATATTAATGGCGTTAAAAGTAGCATTTTCCTGACTGAATTAAATAAAGGCGAATATAATATTTCCTTGCGTAGTTTAGGTGAAATTGATGTTGCAAAAATTGCACGGAGAATTAATGGTGGTGGGCACCGAAATGCCAGTGGCGCAACTTTCAAGGGTTCACGAAAACAATTATTAAAAATTTTAATGGCAGAATTTGCCCAGGTGATTAAGTAAATTGGACGGGATTATCAACCTTTGTAAGCCACGTGGAATTTCATCGTTCCGTGCTTTGTCTGTGGTTAAGCGTCGTTTGAAATTAAAAAAAGTAGGGCACTTAGGAACGCTGGATCCAGCTGCTTGTGGTGTTCTGGTTTTGTTGTGTGGGCGTGCCACTAAATTAACTAATCAATTACATGCATCGACTAAGGTTTACCGTACACTGATTCTTTGGGGACAAGAAACAAACACTCTCGATTGTGAAGGCGAAGTAGTGGCTACCAGTGAAATTATTCCAACTGCTGAACAGATTAAAACTGTGTTACCAACTTTAACCGGGGAAGTGCAAATTGAAGTTCCTAAATTCAGCGCTGTGCATATTCAAGGTAAACGGGCGTACGAACTTGCTCGTCAGGGAATTGATTTTGTTCCACCACAGAAAAATGTAATGGTCACACGTTTTGAATTACTGGATAATGCACAGTGCCTACAAGACTTGTCTCTGATTGGTGAAGATTTTGTTTTGCCGCCACACGCCAGCTATTTCGAGATTGAATGTCAGACCGGAACTTATATTCGTAGCTTAGCAAAATTACTAGCAACACGTTTGGAGACTGTAGCGACAGCGGCAGTGATTCTTCGTACGCAAGTTGGTAATTTTAAGATTGAGGATGCTCGTACGCTTGATTGCGTGGCTTCTGCTGATTTAAAACCCATGGAGGTGTATTTATAATGGTGGCTTTTGGTCCTGCTGGTAATGATGCGAAATTTTATG
>JAFUJE010000071.1 GCA_017473795.1 Clostridia bacterium | reverse complement strand
GGCGACTGAAGGTAGTTTATCCGTTGTTAATTGTATGGATAAAAATACATGCGGAAGCGGGTGCCAATGTCGTGTGCGTAAGTGCTGGGACAAGTTAAATAGTTTGATTGATGGTTATTTGCAAAATGTTTCGTTGGCCGAGTTATTAGTAATTTAGTTCAAAAAACGACTTTACATTAGTATTGAGTTTGGATATACTATATCATAGTAAAAAGGTAGGAAATGTAAAAATGCAATCAACGGTTTACTTGGATAATGCAGCTACAACCAAGGTAAGTGAAAAAGTAAAGCAGGCAATGTTACCTTTCTTTGATGAATTTTATGGTAATGCTTCCAGTTTGTATGTTTTTGGGCAACGTGCGAAAGAAAAATTAGAAGAAGCACGGGGAATCGTTGCAAAATGTTTAAATGCTCAATCTAATGAAATATATTTTACATCGGGTGGTAGTGAAAGCGATAATTGGGCGATTATGGCGGCAGCACAAATTGGTATGCGTCAAAATAAAAAACACATTATTTCAACTGAATTTGAACATCACGCCGTTTTGCATACTTTAAAAAAATTGGAAAAACAAGGTTTTGATGTGACTTATTTACCAGTTTATGCCGATGGTATAATTAAAGTAAAAGATTTAAAAAAAGCAATACGACCAGATACTTGTTTGGTGTCTGTGATGTTTGCAAATAATGAAATCGGTACAATTCAACCAATTACAGAAATTGGAAAGATTTGCCGTGAAGAAAAAATTTTGTTTCATACAGATGCAGTACAGGCTGCTGGTCATGTAGAGATTGATGTTCTTAAAATGAATATTGATTTCTTAAGTTTGTCGGGACATAAATTTCATGGTCCTAAAGGTGTAGGTGCTTTATACGTACGAAAGGGAATTGCTTTATCCAATTTGATTGAAGGTGGTGCCCAAGAACGTGGGAAGCGTGCCGGTACTGAAAACTTGCCAGCTATTTACGGCATGGCTGTTGCTTTGGAAGAGGCAACCACGGAAATGTCAAAGGTTAGTGCTCAAGAAATCAAAATGCGTAACAAGTTATTTACAGAGTTATCTAAAATTCCACATAGTGCAATTAATGGAAATTGTAATTTGCGCTTGTCAAATAATTTCAATATGTGTTTTGAAGGAATCGAAGGAGAGAGTTTGTTGTTGTTACTTGACGATGCTGGGATTTGTGCTTCTTCAGGTAGTGCTTGCACCTCAGGCTCGTTGGATCCTTCGCACGTTTTATTAGCAATTGGACGCCCGCATGAAGTGGCACATGGTTCGTTGCGTTTAACTTTGAGTAAATATACGACGGAGTCTGAAATTGATTATGTGATAAAAAAAGTTCCTGAGGTGGGAGCTTACTTACGAAGCATGTCGCCGGTGTGGGATCAATTAGTAAAAGGAGAAAGAAAACATGTTTTATAGTGAAAAAGTAATGGACCATTTTCGTAATCCACGTAATGTTGGTGAGATTGCCGATGCAGATGGTATTGGCGAAGTCGGTAATGCTAAGTGTGGCGACATCATGCGTATGTACATTAAAGTGAAAGATAATGTTATTACTGATGTAAAATTTATGACGTTTGGTTGTGGTAGTGCAATTGCAACCAGTTCAATGGCAACAGAATTAGTCAAGGGTAAAACTTTGGACGAAGCATTGACCTTAACGAACCAAGCCGTTGTGGAGGCCTTAGACGGCTTGCCACCTCATAAAATTCACTGTTCGGTATTAGCGGAAGAGGCAATTAAGGCTGCGATTAAAGATTATTATGACAAGAATCAAATTGCTTACGATGCATCGCAATATTGCTCCGGAAGTTGTTGTGGCTGTGCTCATAGACATAATAAGGATTAATTTGATATTATATTTTTAAACCTTGAAAAATTTTACTTAATTGTTCTTCGTTGATATTGATTTTGATATTTGTAAAGCCAATTGTTGGATGATGTTTGTCGTAGGCGTGAAAATCACTGCCGATAGTTGTGAATACATTTAGTTTCTCGGCAATTTGATTCCATTTATCGATTTCGTTAATTAATCGATTATTACTATCTACATATAAATAATTAGCTTCAATACCGTCAGCATTCATATCTACAATAAGTTTCTTGATGTTGGCTTCGTCAATACCATCTTCATATTTATAACAGACTGGGTGTGCTAAAACAACTTTACCACCTGCATTGTGAATTATACGACTTGCTTCTTGCGGAGTGATGCTGAATTTTTCAG
>JAFUJE010000008.1 GCA_017473795.1 Clostridia bacterium | reverse complement strand
TCTTCCCGTTGGTGATTTAGTGGAACGGATTACGGTCAGCAGCATGATAAATTCACGTACACAAGAAACCGAACGTTCAATGTAAATAAAAAGCGCCTAAGTCTTGTTTTTTATTGATAGCGTATGATATAATAGAATATGTTCAAACGTATTCAACAGTTAAAAATTGCCGAATTAAAACAGCAAATTGCGAAAATACGTAATCAGCAACATATGACGTACTTTGTAAAAAATGAAAGTTGATATGATAAAAAAAATGGTGTCAAAATAAATTTGAACTAAGGAGTACATATGAGTTGTTACGATTGCGAAGAAGAATTTTTGTCGGTTTATACTAAAATAAAATTAGTTAAAGGTGGCAAACCAGTTATTAATCGGGAAGAATTGGAAGCCGTGCGCGATGAGTTTAGTGGGTTTTGTTCGCATTCGGCTGAATTGATACGTAAACTTGATTTTACGGATTTGCAAGCAATCAATGAAAAATTTCAAAAAAAGGCTAGTAGAAACCGTAGTTGGTTAAAACCTTGCTTCGAATATAAAAATAATCAACTTTACCCAACTTACCAGTTCTATGATTTTACCGATACAACTTATGGCGAATTTATGTCTTTTTTCGCTTATGAGCAATATAAACATTTAATACCTGCCGCGCCCATTAAATGTAATCACCAAAACAAAGAACAACTAAAACCTTATTTATACAGTGCAAAAAAAGTGGCGGATTATCTTACCGAAACCTTTGCGCAAAAGTATATTGATAAAGAAGTTGAATTGCGTCGTTGGCCAATTCACATGCAAGACACTACAAGTATTTTTACGAAAGATTTGGCCAAGGCTTTAGAATTACCAGGTACCAAAGCAAATTTCCAAAAATTTAATCGCTATGCCCAAAATGCGATTGCCGTTTTATTGAAGGAAGGGCAAGGAAATTTAGTACTATCTGAACGTGAATATGGCAATTTGGAATTTAACAATTTGAAAAGAATTTTGTGTATTGCGCCAGTTTTAGAAAATTTGTGTACCTCCTCTTATTATGGAAAAGGGCAAAGCGAATTTAATATTATGATTAAAGATGGTCAAATTAAATTCAATGAAAGAACATTGGTTGACTATGATCCTTATGGCGATTTTAGTGATGAATACACCGTTCATGAAAAACAACTGTAATTATAAAAAAACCGCGGTCTGCGGTTTTTATTTGGTTATGTTATCTAAAATGTAATTGGTGATCTTCTCTACAGTTAAGCCATTTTGTTGTAAAAGCTCGTCTGGTTTAAAGTCTTTTGTTAGACCAACCGTTAAGCCAAAGTTATGAACTTTAATGTCGCGGTCACCTAAGTAGGACGCAATTTTTTGACCGAAACCACCTGCCAAAGCACCTTCTTCCATGGTAATGATAAGTTGGTGGTGGGGAATGATATTTTTGTTAATGAATTCTGTGTCTAAGGCTGAAACACAAACCGGGTCGATTAAAGTTGCGTTAATGTTGTGTTTTTGTAAATTTGCGACAATTTGTTGTGCTAATGGGAAAATCGAACCGACGGCAATAATCGCAACATCTTGACCTTGGTTGATGATACGACTGCTTAAAGTGAAAGTTTTTTTGTCGGAAATGATTGGGTCATCAATGACTCGGTCAGGGACACGAATGGCTACGCTGTGTTCTTTTTGGTCAATTGCCCAATCAAGCATTTGTAAATATTGTTGTTTGCTAATAGGGGCTAAATAAATTAAGTTCGGAATATTACCTAATTGAACAATATCATAAAATCCGTTATGTGTGGAACCACCCATACCATGAACGTGACCACCTAATACTAATAAAGTTGCCGGGTTGTTGTCTAAGGCTAAATCTTGGTGTAATTGGTCAAAACTGCGTTGCAAGAAAGAACCTTGTACACCGAAAATGGGGTGGGCTCCGCCTTTGGCTGCCCCTGCAATGAAGGCTACAGCGTGCTCTTCGGCAATGCCGACGTCAACAAATTGTTTACCAGCTTCTTGACGGCGTGCAGCGGTAAAGCCAATTGGTTTAGGATTGGCAGCTGAAACAACAAAAGCCGCTGCATCTTGGGCAATTCTTTGTGATAAATATTCGTAGGTAATTTGTCCGTAATTAATTGTATTAACTGTCTTGACTTCGCCGGTAGCAATGTCAAAAGGTGCACAATAGTGGTAGTTTTCTGGGGTAGTGGATGCTGGTGCGTAACCATATCCTTTTACTGTATGAATGTGAACTACAGTTGGGCGGGTGCAATTTTTTACCTGTTGTAAGGTTTTAATTACTGCTTGAACGTCATTGCCGTTTGGTTCATAAACGTAATCCAAACCTAAAGCACGGAATAAGTTGTCGTTGGTTGTTCCGTTCGAGGCTCGTAGTTTGGCTAAATTTTGGTAATAACCACCATGATTTTCCGCAATTGACATTTCATTATCGTTAACAATAATTACGATATTTCCGCCTTGTTCGGCAATATTATTTAAACCTTCGTAGGCTTGACCGCCGGACAAAGAACCGTCTCCGATGATTGCTACCACATGGTGTTTTTGCTTTAAAAGATCACGGGCTTTGGCTAAACCACAGGCTAACGATAGTGAAGTCGAGGTATGACCCATTGTGAATAAATCGTATTCGCTTTCGGCAGGGTTACTAAAGCCATTAACATCTGTGTAATGTTCGGCGTCAGTAAAAGCCTGTGCTCGTCCGGTTAACATTTTATGAACATATGTTTGGTGCGAAACATCAAAGACAATTTTATCGGACGGTGCCTCAAACACATAATGTAGAGCAGTAGTTAATTCAACAATCCCTAAGTTGGAAGACAAATGTCCACCTTTGGTGCTGATTTTTTGGATTAAAGTAGTACGTATTTCTTGACATAATTCGGGTAATTTTTCTTTTTCGATCTTTTTTAAATCTTTTGGGTTTTTAATTTGGTTTAACATGTTTCCAGCATATAATTTTTATGAAAAAAAAGTCAAATTGATATTGCTTGCTATGGTTGATTTTGTTACAATATATTATGAATTATAATGTTTT
>JAFUJE010000070.1 GCA_017473795.1 Clostridia bacterium | reverse complement strand
TGACATCAGGTTTGAATTGCGCAACTGCTAAAAATTCATTTTCGCCAGTTCTAAAATTACCGAATAAACCAAACGCAATTACTGCGACTAAAACACCTATAATTGAATACAGCCATAAATACTTAGGTTTTTTTTGTAGTCTAACTAAATAAAAAATACAACCCTCAACTATAATTGATAAAAGAAAACCACGTGAAATAATTAAAATTGGAATCAATAAATATACCCATTTATAATAACATTTCTTTTTAAAGAGTGAATAGGAACCAACTAAAATCAAGAAGGAAACAAAAAAAGAATGAATTATTGGCATTTTAAAATCAAAATATGTTTTTTGACTTCCCGTTAACTTCCATAATAATGGAAAACCCTTGTTATAAATTACTTCAACAACAAACAAAGAACATATAATCAAAAATAAAATAAAATCCAATTTACTTGAAGAAGCATCTGTTTTTTGAAGTTTAATCGGTTTAACTTGTTCTATATTTTTAGTATTAATACTTTCTCGTTTTTTAAAATTTAAGGAATATCCAATAAAAACTGGTATACTAAACCATATGATACACAACGTCAAGAGTAAGATTGTTTTCCAAGATAGTGTCTGTTGAATATAGCTTAACTGAAAACTATATAAAAATAAAGTTATAAATGTAATCCCATTAAAAACCACACCGGGTGAATAAATTTTTCGGTTAATGTAAAAATCAACGCAAAGTAATGTCAAAGAAAGTAAAATAGGAATTATAATCATTTACTTCTTCTCCTTACTATTTTTTCCCCTTTTCTCATACCAAACCATCTTGCCATCATATCAGGAACAAAACGAAATAAAACTGGGACATTAAATTGACATAATGCACGTTTCAAAACATATTTAGCTAAACCGGCCCCAGCTTTTGCAACTTTATACTGTTCTAAGTAAGAATTTTCCGCCATAAACATTCCTGTCAAGTAGTATCTGCAATATAACTGTTTTAAGGAAAATTTGTGTGAATGATATACTATTGAATCAGCACAATACTTAATTTTGTATCCTGCCATAATAATTTTATAAGCCAAATACATATCCTCATTGATGGGTAATTTTTTTTGGTCGTAACCATTTAATTCCATAAAAACGCTAGTTTTAACCGCTGATGAAGCATCTGAAAAAAAGAAAGTTTGTAATCCCAATTTTTCGACATCATCTTTGCTGACAATCGAAGAAACCTCCGGATAATTTTTTTCTCGTGTGTATTTTTCAATGTTATTATATTTACTAATTTGTCGCGAATAAGATGCCACTACTTCACCATTAACAATTGGTACCACTAAATTATATAGCCAATTATCATCTAACACTTCGATATCCTGGCTTATAAAAACTAGAACATCGCTTTTGCTTTGCGTTGCTATTTTTTCTCGTGTTAAGGAATGTGAAAACTCTTGTTTCTTTATTAAAACATACGGAATATTATTCTCTTGCATGATTTTTTCAGTTTCGTCACTAGATTCGGTCATAACGTAAGAAATTTTTAAAATGTCAACATTTTTTTGCGCCAACAAACTAGCATGTAATTTTAAAATATACGTTGCAGCGTTATACAAAGGGCAAATAATTTCTACTTTCATCCTGTGTTTTTCCAAAAAACAAACTAAGTTTACCATAACAAGATCTTCATTACAAGTAAAACGTCGTCACTACTCAGACGAAGTATATTATTCATGCAGCGAATCAAGTACTTTATTATAACAAGCAATTAAATATCTTTAAATTATAACTGATATTTATATCATTCTTTTAAACCCTAGTAACTAATCCCCAATAATATGCTCTTTTCTTTTTTCCTAGTTATTTAACTAGTTTCAAAACGGTCAGCCCACTCCGTGCCTTTTCTTTTGGTGGGCAATACAGGGTTCGAACCTGTGGCTTTCCGCACGTCAAGCGGATACTCTCCCGCTGAGTTAATTGCCCAAACATTTTATTTTAGCATAAGAAAAGACTTTTATCAAAACCTTTTGTTACCTTTTTACAGTAAAATTTGATAAATTATTTTGCTCGTGTGAACTTTTGACTTTGTTGCTTTTGGCGACGGAAATTTACTAAAATAAAAATACCCAATAACAATAAAATTGTACACACAATAATACAGTAAACTAACCCAATAGAAATAGAATTACCAAAAAAAGTTAAGTTCAAATCATTTGCTTGACGAATGCCATTCAAAACTTCTTCAGGTATACCTGCAGATAATAACTCATCTAATGCTCCGTTCATCGTATGATTTTTAATTAACGCTGTCGTGTAAGTACTTGGTAAAAACATTAAGACGTTTTGCAAGCCTTTACCAAACGTAGCAATCGGCATGTATGCTCCACAGATAAAACCATATACAGAACTCACAATCGTTCCCACGGCAGAAATTTGTCCTTGCGAAGTTAAAAAACTATTAACAATCGACGCCAATAGCGTCCCGAACAAAGTTAACAAAACAACATCAAATAGAATTAAAAGTACATCAACAAAAGAAAAATACCAGCCTACTATCGCTATATAACCGAAACAAAGAACACACGCAAAAAGACAAACAAGTAAAGTATTGATAAATGTAGCAACAAAATAAGACAACGCTAGATTGTGCTGTTTTACAGGTGCGATTAAAAAATCTTTACGCACCCCGCTGATTTTATCTTGCACCATCAACATATTAGAACAAAAAGCCACTGTAACACATGAAACCGCAATAATTGAAGCAAAGAGCTGTCCACCGACTAATCCATTAATAATTTTATCTGAAATATTGATACCAGCAGGAATCGCCGAAGTATAACTGTTTTGAAAAACATTTCCCAAGAAAGTCGAATAAAGCACTAATAAAATTAACGGCGTAATTAAAGATGTAAAGAACAAACCTTTATCCTTAAAAAATAATTTCACATTTCGTTTAACTAACTTAATAAATTGTCTCATTTGCTAACCTCGTTTAATTTTTTACCTGTTACCGCCAAAAATACGTCGTCAATTTTTCCTTTAGTAATTTCATAATCCTGAAAAATGTCTGGATATTTCAAAATAAGCTGTGTGGCTTCTTGCGTATTTTTGACTTCAATTTTATAACATTCGGGCAAATTTTCATACGGCATACCCAATTTTTTAACTTGCTTTTCATCAGTATGATATAACCGAATAAAATCACCTGTAAACCGATTTTTCAATTCAAGCGGACTACCCTGTGCCACAATTTTTCCACCATCTAAAATCACAATATTATGTGCATCTGTAACTTCTTCCATGTAATGTGTCGTTAAAAAAATCGTTGTCCCGAATTGTTTTTGGATTGATTCTAAAGCCTGCCACACAGTTCGGCGTGTTTGTGGGTCAAGCCCTGTTGTCGGTTCATCTAAGATTAAAATCTTCGGATTATGGATAATAGCACGTGCAATATCAACCTTACGTTTTTGCCCACCCGACAGTTTTCCAAAAGGCTTTTTCAAAATTTCCTTAATACCCAAAAGTTTATCGATTTCATTTAACCTATTCTCATAGTCTTGATTAATTATTCCGTATAGCGCAGCACGGTTTTCAAGATTATCTTTCACCGATAGGCTTTTATCCAAAACTGATTCTTGGTAAACAACACCAATTTTACTACGGAAACTTTCCGAATCTTCATCAATGTTTACACCATCGACTACAACCTTACCAGAATCCTTTTTTATTCCCCCACAAATTATATTGATTGTCGTCGATTTACCTGCCCCATTTAATCCCAAAAAAGCAAAAAATTCACCTTCTTTAACAGAAAAAGAAATATCATCAACCGCCCTTACTTCACCATAAGTTTTTCTTAAATTACTAATTTCAATTATGTTCTTTATCATTTTACTT
>JAFUJE010000069.1 GCA_017473795.1 Clostridia bacterium | reverse complement strand
TCACAATTTCGGAACCGGTACCATTTTCTTCTTCCAAGAAAGCCACGGTACTGCCAAAAGGAATTTCAAACGAAATATCTTTAATTTTATCCGTTGAAACATTTTCAAAAACAATGTTACCGTCGATTTTCTTAATCCTGATATCTTCGTCAGCAGTAACGTCGTCGGGACAATCCAAAATACCAAAGAAGACTTGAGCATAACTTTCCGT
Source organism: Clostridia bacterium (assembly GCA_017473795.1). Classification (GTDB taxonomy): domain Bacteria; phylum Bacillota; class Clostridia; order Christensenellales; family UBA1242; genus RGIG8050. The sequence goes on along the minus strand of JAFUJE010000069.1, from coordinate 6,313 downwards.
CGGTTGAATGATATTGGACGCTGTCGTAATAATCTTGGTATTAGATAAGAAACGAGAACTATACAACAGGAATGCTGGCAAGATAGCAAAGTCCGCCATCGTCAAAGAACCATTAATTGCCAAGATACCAAAAACTACGGTAATCGCTAAATACATAAAATTAGAAATAAAATTAATATAAGTTTCGTTTAAACCAACAACGGTATCCACACCAACAATACCTTCAATGCGGTTAACGGACTTAAATTCGTCTTTACCAGCAATGCCGTTTTCTTGGAAAAAACCATGCAATGAGGAATGTTGTTCAGTAAAATTGTAAACTCGGCCATCGGCTTGTTGGTTTTTGGTGTAAAACTTCTGCGTTTTTGCAACGACAATCTTAGCAATAATTAAAGTTACCGGCAACGAAAGGATAACCAATAAACTTAACGTTAAATTTAAGGATAACATCATGACAATATTCAATACAAAAAAGAAAATTGTACAACAAATTTGGTAAACCATGACTAAGCATTGTTGTAATAATTTCCGCCCTACCGCAATTTGGTGCGTCGTTTTACTAATTTCAAACTTATCAATAAAGGATAAAGGCACAACGTCTAATTTTGCCCGAGCATCATTAATAATACCTAAAGTGATGTCATATTCGTATTTGATAATAATACTACGGCAGATAAGTTCAAAAACTTCAGACAATACGCACAAAATGATATACAAAATCAACGGGTGCAAAACCAACATCAAATCATGATTTTTATTTAATGGCTCAAAAGCTTTTAAAGCATTAGCGGTTAAATCTGGCATAAACGAATACAAAGCAATACCAATAATACCGCAGATAGTAATCACGATAATACGCCACAATAGTGGCTTGAAGTACAACATTGCACGCATAAAAATGGATTGCTTACGTGGCCTTTTCATAAGTCTTCCTCCGTTTTTTTATCTTGCATAAAGAAAGATGCGTACTCCTGGTTTTTTGCCAACAACCAACCATGCGTTCCTTTGACATAAGTATGGTCTGGTTTTGCAAAGAAAACTTCGTCAACATTTTGACAAATTAAAGGATTAATACTGGTAAAGATGCAAGCCTTATTTTCGGCACGCAGTTTTTTCAAAACACTACGCACTGCATCGTCTGACAAATTGATAAAACTGCTGTCAAAGATATAAAATTCGGCTGGCTTTAAAATACTGCGCACAATATTAATGAAGGCCTTAACTTGTTGTGGTAAATTAGAACGTGATGATAACTCGGTATCCAGGAACGAAGGCAACACGGCTAAGTTAGAAGCCCCAACTTCGTTAAAAGTTGCTAAAATTTGTTCATCGGTAACATCAGGATTAAACAAACGAATATTATCACGCACGGTTCCTTTAATAAATTCTGGATAAGCCGGACAAAAAGAAATTAATTTTGAACGATAATATTGCTTATTGATTTCCCTTACATTGACACCGTTAACTAAAACGACACCGGCTTTGGGTTCAATGTAACGTAATAAAATTTTAATCAAGGTTGTTCGCCCCGAGCCGGCCTCACCGCAAAAAGCAATAAACTTCCCTTTTTGCAATTCCATAGACAAGTTTTCAATCGTCACACGACCATTCCAAAAACGGTGATTAACTTGGTACATAACCAAAGAACTGCCAAATTCGGTATCAAGATGAGTAATGCCATTATCAATGTCTTCTTCCGGCAACTGCATAAATTGGTCAATACGTTGATAAGCAATTCGCCCTCGTGTCAGTGGATTGATAATTAGTTTGAAAATATTATTAGTGGCTGTGGTACACAAAGTAATGTACTGTAAAACAGTGTTGACGATTACTAATTGTTCAGCAAGGTTATTGCCGGTAACAGATAACGCACTGAAAATAATAATACCGAAAGTCGCAATACCAAAGATGATATTATTGGAACGACTAAAAATATGTTTAGATTGGTCAAGGTCAAATATCTCTTTACTGAGTTCTTTATTTTGGCGCATCGCTTCAGCCGAGCGTTCGGCTTGTTTCCCCAAGATACGAATATCACGGGCTCCGGCAATACTTTCACGGGTTGCCACAAAAGATTTTTCATAAGCGTCAACTGATGCAGGCAAACGTTTATTGATTATTGCACAATGAATAAACAAAATCAAAACTTCTAAAGCCACTGCCCCCACGATAAACAATACATAAATCGGGGAAAGAGTCATAATCAAAACGCAACTACCCAAAATCGTAACGACGAAATACACCCAGCATTGTAAGTACTGTTCATTGCAATATTTAACCCAAGACGTATCTTCAATCATGCAAGACAAAAATTTACTGGAGCCATATTCGTTCAAGACGTTCGTCGGCACTTTGGACATTTTCTCGTACAACATATTGCGGGCATTACGTCGGCATTTTGCACCAAAGACACTTACTCGGTTACGAGCATAAAGTGAAACAAAAAAGATGATGATTAACATGCCCAAAACAATTCCCGCACTGATTAAAAAATCTGCCATGCCAGGCAAAACACCAGCGTCGTTCGTTACCTTTTCTGTGACTAAATTTTTCAAAACCATTGGATACAAAATGTTTAAAATTTCCATAAGGCTAAAAAAGAAAACGGCCACAAGTAAATCCTTGGCCAAACCACGCCGGAAACCATAATTTTGCATCTTTTGCATGCAAAATTAATATACATAAGAATCCGCTATTTTGCAATTAGTTTGTGCATCTTAGCCCTGGGGGCTGGGCTGTGGTTAGATACAACCATGCTTTCACCTGCCGTAATTGCCCCGGAGCAATTACATATCGTTTTAGATGCCGGACACGGAGGTTTAGATAATGGTGCTTGCGTCGGTTGTGTTAGTGAAGCTGTTTTAAATTTACAAATTGTTAAAGTACTGGAACAAGAATTAATCAATCATGGTTGTGCCGTCTCACTAACACGTGTTGACAGTGAAAGTTTAAATTCGCCATACGCCCGCAATAAGAAAGTTGATGACATGGCTAAACGTAGGGAAAAGATTCGCAATCTTGCACCTGACTTAGTAATTTCCATTCACCAAAACACTTTCCCGTCAAGTTCGGTCAGTGGCTTACAATGCTTTTATGCCAACGAAACAGCCGGCAGTCAAGACTATGCAACCGCTATTCAAAAACAATTTAACGACAGCGGACTACCCTTTGATAAAAACGCTAAGCCCACAGATTTTAATTTAGTCGAACATTCGCCATGCCCGGCCGTCTTGATAGAATGCGGTTTTTTAACCAACCCGCAAGAATGTAAATTACTGCAAACACCGGAATACCAACAAATTCTCGCATACCATATTGCCACAGCGGTAATTCGTGAACACAGTCGCCAAAATGCTACCACCTAACTTAATGCACAACTTTTTAATGGACTACGTAACATGAAAATAGGAGGTACGAAAGATGTGTAAACAATGTCCAACTGTCGGCGAATTCATCTGCGGAATCTTACGTTGTGGCTGTGGTCACGAAGATAAATGTGAAAACAAATGTGAACGCAAATGCGAACACAGGTGTGAACACAAATGTGAGCATGAATCCGAACGTTTAGAAAAACGCTTTGAATGCTACTGCCAAGACAAAAAAGAACCAGCACCCTGCCCGAGACAAGAAAAAGAAACTGGTTGTCACGATTGTGTCTGTAAATATTACTAAGCATTGAATAAATTTGCCAAGTGCGATAGATACTATCCGCAGGAGGCAAAATTCATGCAATCATTTACAACACAATCTCACCAAAGAAATTACCAAGGAAACGTCGTGGTTGAAAATCCTCATTACCAGACACGTCTACAAAAGAAACGTCGTAGCGTTTGGTCTGGTGTCACAACTGGCATTATGGCACTTGCCATTATTGTTACCAGTGGTTTATGGAGTGCCACGGCGATACATAATCATCAATTAAAACAAGAAATTCAAACTTTATCTTTGCAAACGGCAGAATTAAACACCAACACAAATGAGCAAACTTACGAACAAATTGAACACCAACCCCGCACTTTAGAGTTACGTCCTGCCCAGGCATCATTTAACCAACCCACAGATAACGACAAAAAAACAGAAAAAGGCACCCGCCGGGTACCAATTTCGGATAAACAATACGAAGTACACCCATTGCCTCAAGTACGAGACGATTACCAAGTCAAACGTATCAACAATTAAACTAAAACACGGTCGTGCATCTTGTCGCCGGTAATTTCAATCACACGGGTAGCGACTGTATCAATAATTTCTTCGTCACTGGTGTAAAATAACATCACGGCTTTACTGCGTATCATACCTTGGTTTAAAGAGGTAATACTTTACAAATCCAAGTGGTTGGTCGGTTCGTTAAAGATTAACATATTGCCTTGTTCTAGCATTGTTTTGGCTAACATACAACGCACCCGTTCGCCACCTGATAAGACATTGGCTTTTTTCAAGGCTTCTTCGCCCGAGAACAACATGCGACCTAACCAACTGCGGATAAATGTTTCGTTAGTATCTTGAGAATATTGTTTTAACCAATCCAATAAATTCAAATCCACACCTTCGAAATAAGAACGGTAATCTGCCGGCAAATAAGAAGTTGTGATGGTCTTGCCGATGGTAACTGTACCACTATCGGCTTTTTCGATACCCATAATACAATTAAACAACTTATCCATGCGGACACTCTTATCGGTTAAGAAAGCCACTTTCTCGCCTTTATTAATTCGGAAAGAAACATTACGGAAGAAACCATTAACGGTTAAATTTTCAACCGCCAAAACTTCATTACCCGGTTCACGTGCACATTCGAAATTAATATAAGGATATTTACGTGAAGATGGTTTAATATCTTCAATCGTTAACTTTTCCAATTCTTTTTTACGACTGGTCGCTTGTCGAGACTTGCTGGCATTTGCCGAGAAGCGTGCAATAAAGTCTTTTAATTCTTGCGCCCTGGCTTCGGCTTTTTTATTGGCTTCTTTTTGTTGCTTTAATAACAACTGACTGGTTTCGTACCAAAAATCATAGTTACCCACAAACATATTAATTTGATTAAAGTCTACGTCACAAATATGAGTACAAACTTGGTTCAAGAAGTGGCGGTTGTGCGAAACAATAATCGTAATGTTTTTAAATTCTAAAAGGAATTCTTCTAACCAATGTGTCCCCGCCAAATCCAAGTTATTGGTCGGCTCGTCCAAAATTAAAATATCAGGATTACCAAATAGCGCACGGGCTAACAAAGCTTTAACTTTAATTTTAGCATCCAAATCTTTCATTTTTTGGTCGTGGAATTCTTCGCTTACGCCCAAGCCAGATAACATAATCCGTGCATTACTTTCTGCATCCCAACCGTCTAATTCAGCAAACTCGGCTTCCAAATCGCCTAACTCGTTGCCCTGTTCTTCGGTCATTTCGGGCAAAGCGTAATATTTTTCTTTTAAAGCAATAATTTCCGCCAAGCGTTGATGTCCACCGATGACAGTATTAACAACTGTTAATTCATCAAACGCATTTTGGTTTTGCGCTAAGGTAGAAATACGTTTGTTCTTACCAACAACAACTTCACCTTTATTTAGGCTAATCTCGCCGGATAAAATTTTTAAGAAAGTAGATTTACCCGCACCGTTAGCACCGATAATCCCGTAACATTCGCCCGGTAAGAATTTTAAATTAACGTCTTTAAAAAGAACACGCTTTCCATATTGCAAAGATACATTAACGACTTGAATCATACTGGGCAGTATACCACAGTTTACCTTGAATTAAAAGGTGATTTTTAATGGCAAATTATTTTGATTTTTTTTGACGTGATTTTACGATTACAGCCGTAGTTACCAAAGCCACACCGATAATACCTAACACGCAAACAACAATGAACAAGACTTTTAACCAATCTTCATTAAACCAACTGTCAACCGCCGAAGCAATAGGATCCAATTCACCAATGTTCAAATGAATTGCCGGACGCACACCAACAGTAGTATCGTTAATTTGTTTTTTGTCAAAAAGATAATCTATTGTATTTTTACCTTCAGGATATCCTGTAGCCACACACACAACATCTTTACTATTTGCTCCTTCAATATATGGTGTACGCTACCACGCAAAACCGCCGTTATTCGTTGTTTCTGTCCATTGTAACACATTTTCATGTACGTTCCATTTTTGGGTCAACTCATTAACTGAAGGCAACCACAAAACAGAATCGGTGCCCAAACCATAATTGACAGTAAAGACATTAGTATTATCCGCTACCGCAAATAAATTTCCATTAGCATTGTTGGCGTCATTAATATCCTTAGCATAATAAAGTTTTTCCATA
>JAFUJE010000068.1 GCA_017473795.1 Clostridia bacterium | reverse complement strand
TCTGTAATACAAAATACGAACACCCATTGGCATGTTCTTCAAAGGCGATTAAAAATTACCAACCTCAAGATATTTATGATTATCTCAAAAAACACTATATTCCCCAAAATACAATCATCGGTTTTGCAGGGGATATAACAGTTGAAAGGGCGGAAGAATTGGTTGCTAAATATTTCTTGTCACACCTTTTAAATGAAAATGCGAAACCCAAACAACGGGAAAATGTGTCGGCAATTAAACCGGCATCTTCTCAGTCGCACGTAAAGAAAGATACCGAACAGCAACACGTTGCTTTGGCAATTCCGGTTTGTAATCAATACCACCCAGATCGTCATGCTCTAGGTATATTAAGTTTATTATTAGGTGGCGATATGAGTAGTCGCTTGTTCATTAACGTCCGTGAAAAACTTGGACTGGTTTATTCAATTCATGCTGAATTGGAAACTTGTGATATTGGTGGTAATTTGAAAGTTGTATTTTCTTGCACACCACAAAACACTCAAAAAGTTATAGATGTAGTTCATCGAGAATTTGCAACATTGTTAAAAGAGGGAATTACCCAAGAAGAATTAAATAAATACCGCAATCAATTACACATATCTTTACTGTTTGATAGCGAAGTTACAAGTAGGGTTAACGCTGCTGCGGTTGGAACTGTTGCTATTCATAATCGGGTGATAACGGTCGAGGAAAAATTAAAAATCATTGATGCCTTAACTGTGGCTGATATCAATAATGTCATTAAAAAATATATATCAACAGATAATTTGATTACTGTTGTGGTAGGTAAATAATATTTTACGAAAGTTAAAATTTTGTTTATAATTTAAAATAATGGACGGTACTATCCATCGTGCAAGGTTGCAAAACGCAAAACGACCCTTTCCGCTTGGGGACGTAATTATTTGGGTGTCAGGAATTGCGACCTTGTTAATGTTGTTTGGTATTGGTGGCCCTGTTCCGGTTTTTGTTTATGGTGTCGTAGGTATCTATGTTTATTGTCTGTTTATTTTAGCCGCTGTTTTTGGTATGTGTTTACGAACAGGGAAGCGCATTCGTGTTGATCCGCAGTATCTCTGGGGTTCCTTGTTAATGTTGTTTGCTTTCTTCACTGCGATGCATTTAGGATTTACGCATGCGGCGGTGACCAGTGGAGATTGTACTGATTTAAATAGTTATTTGGGTTTCTGCTTTTCGACGGGTAATCCAACTCCGGGCGGTGTCCTGTTTGGCTTGCCGTCTTATTTATTGTTGACAATTTCTGGCATCGTTGGTGCTTATTTGTTGTTGTCGGTGTTTTTCTTGATTGGATTAATTATGGTTGTTGGCCGTGTCATTGTGAAGAAACGTGAAAAAAATTTGATTACTTTGGAAGTTAAATCAGCAAATGAAATTGCGTATAGCGATTTTGCTTCTACGGCAGCCCAACTTTACGAAAAACTTCATGTTAGCAGTAAAGAGATAATGCGTGAAAATCGCCGTGAATTTGAATCAAATAAAAGTTTGTTGGGGTTAGGTGCTTTGCCGAAAAAAACTGCTGCTAAAATTAAAGCAGATAGTCCGGTTCCTTTAAGTAATTTAACAACGCCTGAAGGAATTAATCAGGCATCTGTTAATGCGTTTAATGGGGTTCCGGGTGGTTTAACTATGTACAATAATGGGGTAGCCATTCCGTGGCAGGGGGTCGATAGTTCTACTTGGTCTAACCCACAACCCGTAAATTTACCAACTCCACAGCCAATTATACCGCAACCAGTGATGCCACAGGCTCCGGTACCGGGAACGCCGACCTATCCGTATATCCCGTCACCGACTATGCCATTACCAAACAGTATGATGATGCCGCAAAATTCCACGCCACCAGTTAGCAGTTGGAACCAACCATCTGGTATGCAATGGCAGGGGGCAAATTCTAGTGCTGGGTGGACCCCGCCTAATGCACCAGATGTTTCAGCAACTAATTCGCTTAATTCCGTTAATCCTTCATTAGGGCGTCGGCGTAATTCAACAATTCAAAATCTTACCAATCAAACAACTTTGAATTTTGAGGCACCATCGACAACTTCGGAGCCAAATGTGGAAACCTTTAAGAATAAACGCTATTACAAACCAACCTTAGATTTAATCCATACGCAAAGTATGGACTTAAGTCAGTTTAATGCCGAGGCCAGTGAAAAAGAAACCAGATTGAATGAACTTTTCCAACAATACAATGTACGTGCTCGGGTGCATAGTTTTAATGTTGCGCCAGCGGTAACCCGTTTTGAAATTGTGCCGGAGTTAGGTACCCGTGTCGCTCAGATTGAAAATCTGCGTGACGATATGAACTTTGTTTTGAAAACCAATAACACCCGTATGGAAAGCCCGATTGAAGGTAAAAATGCTATTGGTATTGAAGTACCAAATCATACAATTGGTACTGTATCAATTAAAGACCTATTGGGCTCACGTGAATTTTTAACACACAAGAGTCCTTTAGCAATTTGCGTGGGTAAAAACATCAACGACGAACCGATTATTGCGGACCTTGCCGAAATGCCACACTTGTTAGTCGCCGGTACAACTGGCTCGGGTAAGTCTGTTTGTATCAATACTATTTTGACCAGTTTGATTTTTAAATCTAGTCCGGAAGAATTGAAATTGCTCTTGATTGATATGAAGGGTGGTGTTGAATTAGGAATGTATAACGGCTTGCCACACATGTTGGTGGAAAGGTGTATTTCAAACGCAACACATGCTGTAAATGCTTTTAAATGGTTAATTCGTGAAATGGATCACCGTTATGATTTATTGCAAGGGCAACATGTTAACAATATTGCTTTATATCATGCCTTGCCGGCTTACAAGAGTGGTCAAATCCCAGCAATGCCGTATATTGTTATGGTGGTTGATGAAACCGCTGACTTGATGTCACGTAATAAAAAAGAAGTAGAAGATTCGATTCAAAACTTAGCACAGAAAGCCCGTGCCGCTGGTATTCATATTATCTTGGCTACCCAAAGACCAAGTGTTGACGTTATTGGTGGTGTTATTAAAGCGAACATTGGTACTCGTATTGCGTTCCGTGTTACAAGTGGTTTTGACAGTCGTACGATTCTGGATACAGTCGGTGCTGAAACTTTAATGGGGCGTGGCGATATGTTATTTATGACTGCCAAAGGAATTGAACGTGTTCAAGGTTGTTATATGACGAACGATGAAATTCATCGTGTAACTAATTATGTCCGTGAAAAGAATCCACCTGACTTTAACCGTGAAATTGAAGATTTAATCTTGAATGGTATGCCTGATGGCAGTATGACCGGTTTTGATGATGACGGTGGTGGGGTTAGTGAACAGGATCCAAAACTCGTGGCGATTTTACGTTATGCTGTTCGTGAAAACAATATTCGTCGTACATTATCTATTTCAGAAATTCAACGTAAATTCTCGGTTGGTTTTGGTCGTGCTGGCCGTATTATGGATCAATTAGAACGTGCTGGTTTCGTGGGTGCTGATTTTGGTAACGGTAAACCACGTGAGGTAATCGCTACTCGGGAACAGGTTGCAGAACTTTACGGTTTATAGTAAACTGACTACAATGGATAAAAATTTTGATTTTAAAGCTTGTGAAGCCCATTACAATGCTGAATGGATTAATAACAATGTTTTTAAGGCAAATGTAAACCGTGATAAAAAGCCTTTTACAGTCATTATGCCGCCACCGAATATTACCAGTAAATTACATATTGGTCACGCTTTCAATTGTACTATTATTGATGCTTTGATTCGCTTTAAACGTATGCAAGGGTTCGAGACCTTGATGTTGCCTGGGGCCGATCATGCGGCGATCGCAACCGAAGCCAAAGTGGTGGAAGAATTAAAAAAAGAAGGTCTCACCAAACAAGATTTAACTCGTGAACAATTTATGGAACGTATTCAAAACTGGTACGACCATTATCAAAAGATTATTTGCAATCAGTTTAAATGTTTGGGTTTATCATGCGATTGGACTCGTTTTGCATTTACTATGGAAGATCATTGCAAATCCGAAGTTAATCAAGCCTTTCATCGTTTATATAATGACGGCTATATTTACCAAGGCGAACGTATGATTAATTGGTGTTCAACTTGTCATACTGCATTGTCCGAAATTGAAGTTGAATACAGCGAAGTTAAACGTAAAATTTGGACGATTCAATATGGACCTTTGCGTGTTGCCACCACACGACCAGAAACTTTATTTGGTGATGTAGCGGTAGCGGTTAATCCTAATGATAAACGATATCAAGATTTGATTGGCAAAACTGTACCATTGCCATTAACTAACCGGGAGATTCCTGTTATCGCCGATGATTCTGTGGATATGAAGTTTGGTACGGGGGCTGTGAAAATTACACCAGCTCATGACCATCATGACTACGAAGTTGGCGAACGCCATAAATTGCCACACTTAAAAGTGATTAATGAAAAAGGAATAATGTGTGGTGACGTGGGTAAATACGCTGGCATGACTGTTGCGGACGCACGAGTAGCGGTGGTTGCCGATTTAGCAGCGGCAGGGCTGTTGGTTGCTACTAAGGAACACGTTTCTAATATTGGTCAATGTTACCGTTGCCATCAAACAGTCGAACCCTCAATATCTAAACAATGGTTTGTTAAAATGAAAGACTTGGCACAGCCAGCCATTGATGCGTTGAATAATGGCTTGACGATTGTACCTAAAAAATTCCAAAAAACATATTTACATTGGTTAACTAATATTAAAGATTGGTGTATTTCTCGCCAGTTAATTTCTGGGCATCGGATTCCTATTGAAGGTGAGACCGATGTTTTGGATACATGGTTCTCGTCAGCCTTGTGGCCGTTTGTAACTTTGAATAAAAATCAAGCTGACTTTGAGTATTTTTATCCAACTGATGTTTTGGTTACTGCTTACGAAATTATTTTCTTCTGGGTTATTCGTATGGTATTTTCCGGCATTTATCATACGAAGCAACTTCCGTTCCACACTGTTTTATTGCACGGTTTAGTTCGTGACAGTCAAGGACGTAAAATGAGTAAATCCTTGGGTAACGGAATTGACCCGTTGGATATTATTGAAGAATATGGTTGTGACGTCTTGCGTTATTCTTTGCTGGCTGGCTCTCGCTTGGATCGTGACCCAAATTATGGCGATGAGAAAATTACCAAAGCACGATACTTTATGAACAAAATTTGGAATGCAACCAAGTTTGTGCTTATGCATCAAGATAATGAATTGTTGGTAACGGCGTTAGAAAGTTTCTTAAAAATGTTGCACCCGATTGCTCCGTATATTACTGAACAGTTATGGCATGAAATGGGGCATAATACGGAATTAGCTTTTGAACCTTTCCCGACGCCGATTAAAGGTAAAAAACATTGGATGCAAGTTAGTTTAAATAAAATCATTCGTACAATTACCCGTCGTTATGAAAAATACGAATTTGGTATTGCGGCTAATGAATTGCAACAATGGTTCTGGACGGACTTCTGTGATAAATACATCGAAGAATGTAAAGATAAGCCTAAACCAAAAGTTGAGAAGGTGGAAAAACCAATTGATACTCAAGCACAAGCTGAATTCTACCGTGCCGAAATTGCTCGTGCCAGTCGTATGTTGAGCAACCCGGGCTTTATGGCGAAAGCTCCTGCGGAATTAATTAAACAGGAACAAGAGAAACTTGCCAGGTTTAAGGAACTGTTATATACTTTGACTGGTGAATAACAATCGAAGTACTTATTTTGTCGCAGATGAAATTACACGCAAAATTATTTTGCTGTTTATTTTTGAAAAAATGGAAATTCCATTGTCGGAAAACACTTTATCCGAAATCATTATGTCTAATCCGGATTTAATGTCATACATGGATTATCGTGAAGCATTGGCTAAAATTGTTGACGTTAAATTTGTGGTTGCCAAAACTGTTTCAGGGGATTTAATGTACCAATTAGCCAAAGATGGTCGTGATTGCTTGGCACATTTTTGGACAAAAATTCCGGCTTCGATTCGTGAAAGTATTATTAAGTACGCAGATGAAAACAAATTACGTATGAAGCGTAGTCAAGAATACCGCATTGATTACTACAAAAACACGGATGGTACACAAACGGTCGTGTTTATGATTAAAGATTATACTGGTCCACAAAATTTGATGAAATTAGAAATGCGGGTACCTTCACGGGCAGATGCAATTCGTGCTGCGGCTCGCTGGAAGGATAAAGCACCAGAAGTTTATGAATATGTCTATAATCATTTAGTAGAACAGGAGGATCATGAAAATGCGACAGTTTAGTTATAGTCCAAAAGGGGTTTGCAGTATGCAAATTCGTTTTGAGTTAGACGAACAAGATGTAGTGCACAACGTACAATTTGCTGGCGGTTGCCCGGGGAATACTGTGGGAATTGCGACGTTAGCGGAAGGTCAAAAAGCACAAGATTTGATTCAACGCTTGCAAGGTATCAATTGCCATGGTCGTGGTACTAGTTGTCCAGATCAATTGGCTAAAGCTTTAACTCAGGCTTTAGAATCAGGAAACTAAGAAACACCAAAAGTAAACGGATTCAATAAAATAAACTGATGGATAGTCAGCGAGTTTTATTTGATTTGTTTGACCAATATTTGTCTGGTCATGATTTTGTCGTTAAAAATAACGCTAATCAAGGACGGTCAGTCTCTGGTTTGAACTTGCACCTTAGCGAGTCATTAACTCGAGAGTATTTTTTGCGTCAGGTATATCCCACGGCGATTGCGCAAGCGCATCGTAATGGAGACTTCCATATTCATGATTTAGGTTTTTTGGGACCTTACTGTGTTGGTTGGGATTTAAGACAATTATTACTGCTCGGTTTTACCGGCGTCAAAGGTAAAGTCTCTGCAAATCCACCAAAACACTTGCGCAGTGCCTTGGGACAAATTGTGAATGCTACTTATGCTTTGCAGTGTGAAGCCGCTGGGGCACAAGCCTGGTCTTCTTTTGATACTTACTTGGCTCCTTTTGTGCGTGCTGACAATCTCAGTGATGATGAATTGGAGCAGTTGTTACAAGAATTTTTTTATCACATGAATGTGGCGACTAGGGCGGGTTTTCAGTGTCCGTTTTCTAATCTAACTTTAGATATTGTTTGCCCACCTACTTTGAAAGACGTGCCAGTTATTATTGGTGGCGTCATGCAGGAAAGTACTTACGGCGAGTATCAGGTGGAAATGGATCGCTTGAATTTAGCCTTTTGTAAAGTAATGCTAACAGGTGACAGTCAAGGACGGGTTTTTTCTTTCCCGATACCGACAATTAACATTACTAAAGCAACTAAGTGGGATAGCCCCGTAATGACGCAAATTGTTTACATGGCTGCAAAATACGGAATTCCTTATTTTGCTAATTATGTAAATTCAGATTTGAATCCAGAAGATGCTGTATCAATGTGTTGTCGTTTGCGTTTGGATTTGCGTGAATTAAAAAAACGGGGTGGCGGTTTGTTTGGTTCTAACCCTTTAACGGGAAGCATTGGAGTTGTTACTTTAAATTTGCCACGCTTAGGTTATCTAGCAAAAAACGAAACAGATTTTTTTGAACGTTTAGGGCGATTAATGGATTTGGCAAAAGAAAGTCTGGAGATAAAAAGGAATTTTGTGGAACAACAAACGGAAACGGGGTTGTATCCGTACAGTGCTTTTTATTTACAAGGAGTAAAACAAAGTACCGGTAGTTATTGGGGGCATCATTTTGGAACAATCGGGATTGTTGGGATGCATGAATGTTTGTTAAATCTAAAGCAACTGGGGATTGAAACCAAAGTCGGGCAACGGTTCGCTCTGCAAGTTATGCATTTTATGCGTGATAAATTGAGTAGTTATCAAGAGTCCACCGGACATATGTTTAATTTAGAGGCGACACCAGCCGAATCGGCTGCCAGTCATTTGGCTCGATTAGACCAAAAACTTTTTCCGTTAATCGTTATGTCTGGAACAACAGAGGCACCATATTATACTAACAGTACACAATTACCGGTGGGGTATACCGATGACGTTTTAACTATGATTCAGTTGCAAGATGATTTGCAAATGCTATATACCGGCGGTACCGTAGTTCATCTTTACACTGGCGAAAAATTGGACGATGTTGAAGCGGTTAAAGTGTTTCTTCGTAAAATTTTTAACCAATGTCGCTTACCATATCTATCATTAACACCAACTTTTTCAATCTGCCCAACTCATGGTTATTTGGCGGGGGAGTTTTGGCAGTGTCCAACTTGTGGTAAAAAAACGGAGGTGTGGAGTCGGGTTGTAGGCTTTTTACGTCCAGTAGACAGTTATCATGCTGGTAAACGTCAGGAATATTTGGACCG
>JAFUJE010000067.1 GCA_017473795.1 Clostridia bacterium | reverse complement strand
GTATCGGATTAATTAAAGCCATTGATAATTTTAATCCTGCATTTAATGTAAAGTTCTCGACATACGCAGTACCAATGATAATTGGCGAAATTCGCCGATACCTACGGGATGAAAACGGAATTCATGTCTCACGTAGTATTCGTGACACTGCCTATCAAGTACTACAAACGGCAGAACGCTTAAGCAAAGAACTTAACCGTGAAGTTACCATGGAAGAAGTAGCTAAAGTCATTAATCAACCATTAGCAAATGTCTACTTCGCACTGGCAGCAACCGGTACAGTTACCTCACTAGACGAACCAATTGGTGGTGAACGTGCGGGCGATTCAACAACTTTAATTGAACAAATCGCAAATAGTGGCACTGACAGTGACGACTGGTTAGGTTATAAAGCCATGCATGATGCCATCGATAATTTAGTTCAAAAAGAACGTGAAATTCTGCTCATGCGTTACTATGACGGCAAAACACAAATGGAAGTAAGTAACGAAATTGGTATCAGCCAAGCCCAAGTTTCACGCTTAGAAAAAAATGCATTGGCAAATATCAAAAATCATCTTTAAGCCACTTTAAAATGGAAGTCAAAATCATGAAAGTTGCGATCAACTAAATCCTGCTGAAATTTTTTCCAAGGCTGACTGTATTGCAAAAAATCAATTAAACTTGACGGCAAAAACAAATCCACACTCCAAGTCCGCCCTTGCATTTCTACACTAACTTGATTATCCTGGATGCCATCTGTCATGGCACCATATTTTTTACGTAAAAAAGAAACAATTTCTAACTGCAAACTCAAAGCATCAACAAAAACTTTTTTGTATACAAAATCGTATTTTAACGGTAAACCAACTCGTTGCATAAACAACTCTTCTAATCGCTTTTGTAAGGAAGGCAAACTTTCTTCAATTTCTGCATTATAAATATAACGCACAACTAAACGTTGTTTGGTTTTATAATAAGTACAAGACAAAAATTTTAAATTTATATAATCTTGATTTTCATGATAATACAAATACTCTTCAATATTTTTCATAACTCACCTAACTACAATAATAACTTAAATGATAAATTATTAAACACCCAAAATACGTCAGCAAAAATCACAAAACCAAGCAAACAAATAATCCCAATAGTATGAATTTTGGCTTCTAATTGACGATTAATTGGTTTACCACGAATCCATTCAATAATAACAAATACCATACGTGCACCGTCTAATGATGGGATTGGCAACCAATTAAATACCGCTAAATTGATACTAATTAACGTTAATAAATAGAATACATAAGCAAAAGCCATCTCGGCATCAAAGGAAGTGATTGCTTGACCAATTGAATTTCCCATTACTGACACAGTTGCAACCGTTCCGCCGATGGCATCCATTCCTAATTGTCCTGTAACCAACTGACCTAATATTCTAAAAATCATTCCAGCAACTTCAAAAGAGAATGGCACGGCTTTTAATATAGCATTCCCAACATTATGATACATATTATCATCTAGTGGTAATGAATGCTGCGCATTCGATAAAGCATTACATTGACGCAATTCTGCTGCTTGAATCACCACCGACTGCTTTACAATTTTACCAGACTCGTCTTCCCAAGTTACAACCAAATTTATATTATCGCCCACATGAGTATTTTCTAAAATATTAGCGCTACCCGACAATAAATTCATGTTTTTGCCGTTGATACTTTCAATCATCATTTGTGTATCTTCATCATATTTAAAGACAAACTTATTGCCTTCAGTATCAATAACATTATCAAAATCATTCAAAATTTCTGCTAAACTAATTTTTTCTGGTTCCGCCGGATCGGTGCCATATTTTTCATTCATAAAAATAGTTCCAACATTTGCTACACGGCCATACCCCATTAAAGACAATAATACAACTGCAAAAATTATTGCTGATAAAAAATTAAAAAGAGCACCCGAAAACATAACTATCAAACGTTTCCAAGGAGCTTTATTGTTAAACGAATTCGGGTCAGTATCCGGGATATCAACGTTATCTTCACCAAAAGAACAATACCCCCCCACGGGAATCATACGAATAGCAAAAATTTCACCATTCTTTTTCGTCTTTTTATAAAGCGGTTTTCCCATTCCAATTGAAAATTCATAAATTTTAAACTTTAAAAGTTTGGCTGTTATATAATGACCAAATTCATGAATTGTAATCATGAACATCAGCAATAACACAGCCAAAGCCAAATAACCAACTGTTTGTAAAACACCTAAAAATTGTGACATCTATTATATTATCCCCATTATTAACAATATGAATGGCACATTTAGAATAATACCATCAACACGATCCATTACACCACCATGCCCCGGCAACAAACGACCAAAATCTTTAATTCCGACCTTGCGTTTAACATAACTAGCATACAAATCGCCCAACGTAGTAATAACCGCACCGGCCAAACCAACCGCCAAGAACATAATCTGTGTTAAAGAAGCATCACCGGTTAAATCAAATAAATGATCAGATAAAGCACTATTCCCACTAATAATCCAAACTGCAATTAAAGCACCTAAAATTCCACCAAATAGACCACCAATGAAACCAACCCATGTCTTCTTCGGACTAATTTTCGGGGCCATTTTCGGAGACCCTTTTCCTAGCACCTTACCAACACAATAAGCCAATATATCAGTTAAACAGGAAATAAAAATCACTAACAATAAACCAAATAATCCCACATCATCTGTCGTCATATGATTTAAAACGATAGCACAAGCAAAGAAAACTCCCGGATAAAACAACATATAAAGCAAATCTAATGCGCCACCCCATGCCTCTTTATTTAAACTCTTTTTTTGCAAAGCACATTCTTTTGCCATTTTTTTGTCAATCATATTTGACAAACCGATAAATAAAACAAAAATAGCCACAACTATTAATGATATGACAATTTGCAACCACCATGGCAACGGTTCAGCAAAAAAATTGTTGCTAATAATATAAAAGAAGTAAATCAAGGCTTCAACAATTAGAGCAACAACAGCACTCGCACCACGACGATTTAATTTACAAGCATTACAAATCTCCCAAGTTCCGATACCAGCTGCTAAAACAATTAAGGCGTCGAATGCATAAACGCCGAAAATACCGGCAAACGCACGCAACGCCAAAATTGCACTAAATGCTATAATTAATATTGATGAAGTTAAACACCTTTTACCAAATTCTGTAATAACCATACAAACAAGTATATCACAAATTTACAGCAACGTCTATTTAATTATATTGTCATAATATCTTTTTCTTTTTGCGCTAAGGCTGTATCAACGTTCGCAATATAATCATCTAAGATTTTTTGTACATCTTGCTCTACGTTCTTAACGTCGTCTTCGCTAATTTTTTCAGCATTGTTAATTTTCTTTAATTGATCCAAGGCATCACGACGTTCATTACGCATGCTTACACGAGTTTCTTCTGCTATTTTGTGAACTTTCTTAACTAACTCCTTACGAGATTCAGCAGTTAATTGAGGAAAGACCAAACGAATGATACGACCATCATCAACTGGTGTGGCTCCCAAATTAGCCGCCCCTAAAGCTTTAACCATTGAAGATAAAACCGAAGCATCCCAAGGATTTACAACAATAGTTCGCGCATCCGTGCAAGAAATATTAGCCAAGTTCTTAATAGGCGTCATAGTCCCAAAATAATCAACAGTAACACGTTCAACAATACGTGTATCCACACGCCCAGCACGAATAGTTATAAATTCATTTTTCAGATAATCAAAGCGCTTACTTAACTTTTCCTCACAATTAAATAGTAATTCATTAAGCTTGTCGTTTAGATAATCCATAATTCCCCCTTATTATTTAGCTGCAATGGTTTTTGATACTTCAGCAGCAAAGTCACTAGTCGGCTTTTCAATTCCTTCACCCATTTCATAACGAACAAAACGGCGAATGGTAATTTTTTCACCAACAAAAGCGATAGTTTCATTAACAACATCTTTAATGGTTTTTGAGCCATCTTTAACAAATGGTTGATCCATTAAGCAATAATCTTGGTAATATTTTTTTACACGACCTTCCACCATTTTTTCAGCAATTGCCGCAGGTTTACCCTCTTCAATAGCTTGTTTTTTCAAGATTTCTTTTTCTTTTTCCAAAACATCGGCTGGAACTTCACTAGAATTAACATATTTTGGATTAGCTGCAGCGATATGCATAGCTACATCTTTTACTAATTGGTTGAAATGATCGCTTTTTTGTGCAAAGTCAGTTTCGCAGTTTACTTCAACTAGTACACCAATTTTTCCACCCATATGAATGTAGGAACCAACAATACCTTCACAAGCAATACGATCACTGCTTCCTTTTTTCAAAGCTTTGACTTTTCCTTTTTCACGCAACAAAGCAACTGCTTTATCGTAATCACCCTTAGTTTCATCCAATGCCTTTTTGCAATCAAGAACACCTGCTCCAGTTGCTTCTTTCAATTTCATAATATCGCTCATGATTATTTATCTCCATTTTTTATTGTTTTTGTTTTTTCCGCAACAGCGGCACCGTCATCTTCTTTTTGTTCAACAGGTTCTAATACTGCTTTGGTTTTAATTGCTGCAGCCATC
>JAFUJE010000066.1 GCA_017473795.1 Clostridia bacterium | reverse complement strand
AGTTGTTGGGCGCACAACTAAAAATGGTACCCGAGTTCATTTCTTGCCTGATGCGGAAATGTTCAATAATAACCAGTTTGATTATAAAGTTATTTCTCAACGTTTAGAAGAATTAGCTTTCTTGAATAAAGGTGCAGAAATTACTTTAATTGACGAACGTATTGCACCTGAAGATGCGGAATTCTCCCGTGAGTGTGTTTTTAAATTCGACGGTGGTTTGTCTGATTTTGTTACGTACTTAAATGAAGGGAAAAACACCTTATATAAAACACCTTTTATTATTGCCGGGCAAAGCGATAAAATGCCAATCGCTTTTGCAATCCAACATACTGATGGCTTCGTTGAAAGTATTTATTCTTATGTTAATAATATTCCAACCTCAGAGGGTGGTACTCATGAAACTGGCTTTAAGAGTGCGATTACCCGTGCCTTTAACCAACTAGGTAAGCAATTTGGATTCTTTAAAGAAAAAGATAATGCTTTGCAAGGTGAAGACTACCGTGAAGGTATGACTGCGGTTTTATCAATTAAAATGCACGAAGTTCAGTTTGAAGGTCAAACTAAAACTAAGTTAGGAAATCCGGAAGCCAAAATTGCGGTGGAAACCTTTACTTATAATAATTTATTAGAATATTTCAAAGATGCTGATAAATCTGCCGAAAAGAAAAGTCTTTTGGAAATTATTATTAACAAGGCTAAGGCGGCAGCCCGTGTGCGTGAAGCGGCTCGTAAAGCTAAGGACATTGCTCGTAGTAAAAACAGTATTGACGGCAGTGTCTTAATTGGTAAATTAGCAAGTTGCAGTGGTCGTCGCCCTGAAATGAACGAAATTTTTATTGTTGAGGGTGATAGTGCGGGTGGTACGGCTAAACAAGGACGTGATCGTAGTATCCAAGCCATTTTGCCTTTGCGTGGTAAGCCTTTAAATGCAGAAAAGAAACGTATTGACCAAGTTTTGGAAAATGATGAATTCCGTACTTTAATTGGTGCTTTGGGCACTGGTATCGGCGAAGATTTTAACATTGATAATTTACGTTATCACAAAGTTATTATTTTGGCCGATGCTGACCAAGATGGTGGGCATATTCGTTCAATTTTATTAACGTTCTTTTTCCGTTATATGAAAGATTTAATTGCTCAAGGTCATGTGTATACCGGTATGCCACCGTTGTTTAAAGTTTATAAAAAAGATTTCAGTCGTTATTGTTATGACGATAACGAGTTAAAAGAAGTTACCAAAAGTGTTCGTGGTTGCAGTGTACAACGGTACAAAGGTCTGGGAGAAATGAACGCTGATCAATTATGGGATACCACGATGAATCCAAAAACTCGTAAATTATGTCGTATTACGTTAAGTGATGCGGCGGAGGCAGAACGTTTGATTACCACATTGATGGGTGATGATATTGAAAGTCGCCGTAATTACATCAGCAAGCATGCTAACTTTAATAAACAAGACGATACAGCCATCAAGGCAGTGAAGAGTAAATTAGGAGGTACAAATGGGTGAGTTTGATGATTTGATTGATGATGAAAATTCAATCAGTTTTGACGATAATCCATCAGCAACCGAAGAAACAGTTGATGAAGTTGAAACAGTGACAGAAGAAACAGCAGATGTTATCGAAGAAGAAACTGAAGACTTATCCGTCGATGAAACGGAGGAAGATGGTCTTCTTGAGGTAGACTCTGAAAATGAAGTCATTGCCGTTGATGAAACTGTTGTTGAAGATTTTGCTAACGAAGATACTGAAGAAGAGCAGTCAGAAGATCCTGCAGCAGGAGAAGAAGAAAGCGCTGTAAGTGAAGCCGAAGATGGATTTGAAGATATCAATGCTGAAGAAGAGGTAATGAACGAAGAGTCAATTGCTGATTTAGAAGAAACAAATGACGCAGTTGAAAATGTCGAAGAAATTACTGAAACACAGCCCGAAACAGTGGTAGTCGCAGAGGATAGCGCAACGGAAATGGAAGATATGTCAACGGCTGAAACAGAGGACATAGAAGAACAAACTGAGGAAGACGTTATTGACGCAGAATTGGTTAACGAAACTGAAACCGAAGACGAAAATCTAACAGAGGTAATCGTAGATGAAGATACCGCCGTAACAACGGACGATGTATCTAACGAAGTTTCCCAAGTTGTTGAAAGAGCCAGTCACGGTAAAATTGCCAACATCGATGATGTTGTAAAATTGTCAGAAGCCGATTTGAAAGCAGAAGCCGAAGCGGCTCGCCAAGCGGCTATTATGAAGCCAATTTTGGAAAAAGAAGAACGTCGTCAAAAATTATTGGCGGAAAAAGAAACCCGAAAAACTGCGGTAAATGCAGATGCAGGTAATGTTCAGGAAATTAGTACTGAATCTAATAATGATAGTGGCGATGACAACGGCGGTAATTCTGAAGATGGTATCATCGAGAAATCCGTTGCAACAATCATGCACGAAAGTATGATTCCTTATAGTGAATTTGTTATTTTGGATCGTGCTTTGCCACGTGTCGAAGATGGTTTAAAACCAGTACAACGTCGTATTTTGTATGCTATGAATGATTTGGGGTTGGCTCCTGATAAGCCGTTCCGTAAATCTGCGGCTATCGTTGGTGAATGTTTGGGTAAATATCACCCTCATGGTGACGTCTCTGTTTACGATGCAATGGTGCGTATGGCACAGCCGTTCAACATGAATATGCCTTTGGTTTCGGGACAAGGTAACTTTGGTTCTGATGACGGTGATCCACCGGCAGCTATGCGTTATACAGAAGCTAAATTAGCTCCATTGGCTTTGGAATTGTTGCGTGATATGGATAAAGATACGGTAACGTATTCTTTGACTTATGATGATCGTAATACGGAACCAGATACTTTACCGGCACGTTATCCAAACTTATTGACTAACGGTAGCAGTGGTATTGCGGTTGGCTTGGCGACTAACATACCGCCACATAACTTAGGTGAATTAATCGATGCGCATATTGCGTTTATTGATAATCCTAAAATTACTTTGAAACAAGTCTTGAAGATTGTTAAAGGACCTGATTTCCCAACAGCTGGTTGGATTGTGGCTGATGACAATATGATTTCTGCTTACGAAACTGGGCGTGGTAAAGTTGTTATGTCAGGTAAAGTTCATATTGAAGTCGAAGGCGATAAACGTAACATTGTAATTACAGAATTACCTTATCAAGTCAATAAAGTACAACTACAAAAAAATATTGCCGACTTACGAGAAAGTAAAAAAGGCGACTTACAAAACATTACTGAAATTCGTGACGAATCTGATCGTAATGGTATGCGTATCTTAATAAAATTGCGTAAAGACACAGATGCTTACAAAATCGTCGAGCAATTATACAAGTTCACTCAGTTGCGTTGTAACTTTAACTATAACATGGTGGCAATTGCGGAAGGTAAGCCACGTCAAATGGGCTTATTGCAAATAATTGAATATTATGTCAATTATCAACGCCAAATTATTTATAAACGTTCTGTGTTTGAACTAAACCAAGCTAAAGAACGTGCACACATCTTGGAAGGTTTGTTGGTTGCGGTTAAAAATATTGATGAAGTAATTAAAATTATTAAGACCAGTAAACATACCAGTGAAGCCCGTGAACGTTTGCAAAAGCGTTTCGGTTTAACTGAACGTCAAGCCCAAGCCATTTTGGATTTACGTTTGGCTCGTTTGACCAATTTGGAAGTCTTGAAAATCGAACAAGAGTTAAAAGAATTGCATGAATTGATAGAACGTTTAACAGCGATTATTGGCAGCAAGAAGTTGCAATTTGAAGTCGTTAAAACTGAGTTACAAGCAATTAAAAAACGTTTCAAGGTTGATCGTCGTACACGTGTCGTTAATAAGTTGGAAGATGTTGTCATTACTGCTGATGACGATAAAGTGCCAGTAGAAGATGTTGTTTTGACTATTACAGCGGCAGGTACCATTAAACGTTTAACCAAAAAACACTTTAGTATGAGCAAGACAGCCGCCTTTGATGGTATGCGTGAGCAAGATGTACACACGGTTGCCGTCTTAACGCAAACCGACAAATTGTTACATATCTTTACTAATATGGGTAAATGTTATAAGTTGTTTGGCGGTGACGTACCTGAATGTCGTTTGAAAGACCGTGGTATTATGTTGCGTAAGTTATTCCCAACAGCGGCACCAGAAGAAATGCCTGTGGCAATTTATCCAGCCGTAGCCGATTCTTTGCCTGAATATAACTTGGTTTGGTTGTCTAAAACCGGCATGATTAAACGTTCTAAGTTCAGTGATGCTTGTTCGGTGATTAAGTCTGTCTTTGACGTTTATAAAATCCGTGAAGATCGTAAAGATGAAATCTTGGCTGTACAGCGTTTACCGAAAAACCGTACCATTTTAATGATTACTAACGTTGGTAACGTGTTAAATGCGGCAACGGGCGATGTTCCGGTTCAGGGGCGTATCGCTTCTGGTGTTAAAGGTATGCAAATGGACGACAGCGCATGGTTAGCCGGTATTTCGACCGCAGAAAACAATGGCTATGCAGTTTTGGTTACCAATCAAGGTAATGCGAAAAAAGTTTCTATGAGTGATATAGACAAAATGGTTCGTTACCGTAAAGGTTTAACTATTGCATCTGGTATGGGTAAAGGGGAAGAAGTAATTTTCGCAATCTTTGCTCGTAAAGAAGATGACTTGGTTGTCCAAACTGCGGATGGTGAATTATTAACACGTAGCGTGGAAAAAGTACCAAACGTGGCTCGTATCGGTAAAATGAAAAACGTATTTGGTAAGAAACAATTAGTTCGTGCTTGGTTGCATCGTACAAACTATGTCACACCAGAGTATTAATACTTTGAGCGATTATTTGGGCGCAATCTCTAATCACTATATCAATGTCTTTGGGTACGGCATGATAAATTTGGTTAGGGGTTGTTGTCATGATGGTACACATGGGAACCCCAATCGCAATTACGGGAACGCCTAATAGTTTTTGATTAATCGTTTGGTTGTTGCGTCCAATGCCACTGCCAGGTGTTATTCCGCTGGTGCATAATTGGTAATTAGTGCCAATTCGGGCAGGGGTAGCGCTGACCAGGCTGTCAATGACAAATACAGTAGTTGGCTGAACTAAACGTGTTATAGCTTTGATTGCATCAACTGAATTGATTCCAGTTACGCCAAAAACACTGGGCTCGAAAGTTAGAAGGTGCTCACCTGTCTTAATGAGCTGTAAAACGCAAGGTCCTAAACTGTCCGCCACGAATTTATCATTACCTAATCCAACGATTAAAATTTTTGTTGGCTCGAAAATTAATGATTTAAGTGCTTCTCGTAATGTCTTGGTAATATTACGTGGGCGGCAATCCATTGTATCTATATTAATATAAGTTCCGATTGGCTTACCAATATGCCGGGCGGCTGCGGTTGATTTGATTTCCGTTTT
>JAFUJE010000065.1 GCA_017473795.1 Clostridia bacterium | reverse complement strand
GTTACTTTCAACAAAAGAAATGGTTAAAGGTTGGGTACGGTCATAAACAAAGTTTTTACCGTCGTTATTGCCGTTTTCGCTACCGTAAGCATAGTTGTTTGATACGGATTCACCATCGGCGTTTTGGATTTGTTCAATATTAAAGGAAGTAATTTTCAAATCAGCATAAGCCGTAGCATTGTCGTGTGGGAAAATTGCCGGCAAGATTAAACCGTCATTAGGATTAATGGTAATTTTTTTAGTTGTTGAAGCATCAGGCTTATCAGTCATTGGTAGTGAAGTAGCATAGTTGCTCAATAAGTCACTGAAATTTTCGTTATATTCTTCAACTTTTTCTGCGTCGTAGCTATTTTCTTTGTGATAGTTATCAACCCAAGCGAAATTTGGTTCCACATTATCACGATAAATACGGATACTGTCACTCCAGTAACGAACATAGCCGTCACCAGTTTCAATATTAAGTTCGTCGGTATCCACGCTGTCATCTAATTGATAACCAAAGACGGTAGAAGTTTCAAATTGGAAACGATACCAACCCAAGGCTTTTACTTTAACAGTCAAACCATTAACTTCTAAATATTTATCAGTGACAACACCGTTTTCTTTAACTTCCCATTTTCCTTCGGCATTTTGAGCAACGGTCAAAGTGTGGATTTTATCCGAAGTTTTTGACCAGTCACTTGGTTCGGTATTATATGGAGAGCATTGAACTTTAAAAATTTTGGTTTGTGCTTCAACACTGAATGAAGTGGTACCAACTTTAGCGCTGTCTGCTGTTGGCGCCGTCAAAGCAACGTTAGAATAATAAGCCAAGTTTTTTACGCTTGGTGCGGTTGGCACGTTGGCAAATGTAACTTCATCGGCTTCAACGTTTTTAATTTCGATATTGCTTAAAGGTAATACTGAATAAAGTTTTTTACCATCAGCACTGTACAATTTATAAGAAACTTTTAAAGCACCAGTAACTGCTTCACCCAAAGTAATAACTAAACCATTTTGGTCAATGGCAATTTTATCAGCACCAAAAGTACGGTTTTCCAAAGCGACAGTAGCAGTCAAGGTAAATTTAATTTCGTTTCCAACATAGATATTAACATAATCGCCGTTGTGAACAGCATTATCACTGCCCTTTTCAATTTTAGCAACTTCAACAGTTTCGCCGTCAACTTTATAAGCAGCCGGCAATGGTAAGTTCAAACTTGCCAAATCTTTCGGAGCCACAGTGACAACATTGCTTGGCATGGTCATACCGTAAGTAGTATCAGCTACCATAACGGTATAAGTATCAAACAATACACCATTAGCATAGAAACGCCATTCGTACTGACCGACTTCATTATATGTATAACTATCAGCCTCGTCGTCAATTTTCACTTCTTTCCCGGCATGGAAAAGTTTAACTGTACCAGGATCAATTGACGGCACAAGCAAATCTTCACCAACATTCACAGTACGTGCCGGTAAATTACTAATAACCGGTTTCTCAGTAGATTGCACCCCGTTAGCCAAAGTATTAACACGTAACGCAGCGGCTACGGATACAATCGGACTAAACACACCCATGATAGCCACCAAAATCAACACAATGGCAGGTGCAAATAAGTTTTTAAACAGTTTTTTCATTTTGTCCATGATGATAATATAAAGCGAATCACGAAGATTGGCAAGATATTATTTGCAACAATTCTTGACTTTATTTCAAAAAACAGAATACAATATCTTCATGACAAACGTAATGATAAGCCGTGACGGCAAATACGAAAAATTGGAACATGCCAATCTTTTAGAGTTGCCGACTGACGAACGCATCTGGATTCAATTAGTAAATCCGAACGAAATCGAAGTTCGCCGTATTATTGACGAACTCAAAGTTCCGGAAGATTTTGTCCGCTCAGCATTGGACGACGAAGAAGGACCACACTTGGATGAAGATGATGACACTTATTACACTTTAACGGTTTTTGATATTCCGGTGGTTCAACGGGAACATAACAGCGATGCCCCCTACACCACTATTCCGTTGTCAATTATTCAAAAAGGTAATTTAACAATCACAGTTTGCTTACAAGACAATTTCAAATTCCATGAAATCAAACAAGGAACCTTACGCACTAATATCTTATTGGATAGTAAAAAAATTACTTACCAATTCTTATTGGCATTCCACAGTCTTTACGAAGTTTACTTGCGGGCAATTGACCGTTCCAGTACCCGCTTAGAAAGTAAATTGATGCAATCACGTGACACAGACAACAACTTACGTGAATTAATGAAATTAAAAAATGCCTTGATTTACTTTGCTTCTTCATTACGTCAAAATATTATAGTAGCTGAAAAATTAATGGCGCAAAAAAACTTAACCGAAGATGATATTGAAACTTTGGATAACATTGCCATTGAAATTAAACAAGCGTTCGCAACTTGCAACCTACAACGAGAATTGATGACAGAAACAATGAGTACCTATGCTAACATTGTCAGCAACCAATTAGCTGAACGTATGCGTTTATTAACCATTGTTACCATTATCTTAGCTATTCCAACATTAATTGCCGGTGTCTATGGAATGAATATCCGTCTTCCTTTTGACCATTTGAATAATTTAATTCCATTCTTACTGGTTTGTTCTTTCATGGCAATTGCGTGCATTTTTGTTGCCGCCTGGATTATCCCGAATCGTCACACAATGAACAAAACTAACAAAAAAAAGCGCCGTAATAAACGGCACAATAATCAGAAGATAGAAAGTGACGAAGAATAATTAAATCTGACCACTTAATAAAGCCCGTGCATGAGCCAAAGCCGTCGAGCCGCCGCCAATGATACGAGCTATTTCTTGTTCCCTAGCAGTGGCATCTAACGGATAAACATTGGTTACCGTCTGTTCCGCACTGACATTTTTTTGGATTAAGAAATGTGTATCCGCCACGGCTGCTACTGATGCCAAGTGTGTTACGACGATAATCTGCGATTGTTGTGATAAAGCCTTTAATTTGGCTGCCAAAGCCACGCCCATTTTTCCGGAAATACCAGTATCAATTTCGTCGAACACTAAAGTTTTTTGCGGAGTTGGATTGGCGACCGTCTTCACCGCCAACATCAAACGACTCATTTCTCCACCCGAAATAATTTGCGCTAAAGGACGTAATGGTTGTCCTACGTTCGCCGAGAATAAAAATTCCACGGCGTCCGCACCACTACTCTTGGGCGCAACGACCGTGAATTGCACTTCAAAACGGGTTTGTTCCATGCCCAAATCTTTTAGTTGTTCAATCAAGCGTAACGCCAGTTCTCGAGCCGCCGCTTGACGGTGAGCGGTCACTTCTGCTGCCAATTTTTCGACAACTGCTGTTTGCGCATCAATTTGATTTTGTAATTTTTGAATGGTATCACCGGCTTGCAATAAACGTGTATATTCGGTTTGAGTCTTTTCATAGAAAGCCAAAACATCGGCAATCGTAGCACCATACTTACGTTTTAAATTTTTGATTTCGTCCAAACGATCATAAACACTTTCCAAAGCATCAGCACTAAAATCCATGCTATCGGCATAATCACGGAGTTCCATTAAAATATCGCCGATTTCACTACCCGCAGCATTCAAGCGTTCGGCTAAGGTTTGCAATTTACAATCATATTGTTGCACACTCAATAAACGCTTCTGTGATATACCTAACGAACCGTCCCCATCGGTTAAATTATCGATAGCTTGTTGCAAACCTTCGGCTAATTTTTCTGCATTACGTAAGACCAAAGCCCGTTGATTTAAGTTTTCTTCCTCATCAACGGATAAGTTTGCCCGCTCAATTTCGTTAATTTGATATTGATAAAGATCTAACAAGCGTGCCCGTTCTTCGGAGTTATCGCCATAAGTTGATAATTCTTGCCGTAAATTTTGCAAAGCCTGATAAGCATTTTGATAAGCGGATAAATCCGTCTGTGCAAAAGCGTCCAAAATACTTAAATGATTTTTGGGGTCTAATAATTTTTCGGTGTCGTGTTGCCCATGAATGTCAATTAAGTTACCGGCTACTTCACGCAAACCTTTCAAAGTCATGGGTTCATCATTGACACGAATCTCGCTTTTACCATTGGCATGCAAAGTACGTACAATAATCGTATCATCAAATACCGCTGTCACCCGAGCAAAGTCTGCCCCGTGACGAATAGCATTCAAAGATAATTTGTCGCCAAAAATGAAATTCAAACTGCCAATAATAATGGATTTACCGGCACCGGTTTCCCCGGTTAAGACATTAAATGTAGCGCCGAAGTTAATCTCCACCGCCGGAATTAAAGCCAAATTTTGAATCCGTAACGTATTTAGCATTTATTTCTCCATTATCTTTTCAACATCGTCAATGACTTCATAAATTTTGCCTTCAGCCTGATCCAGTTCTTGCAAAACAGTTTTCACTAACTGGGCACCATTAATAAAAGTATCCAAAGCCTGATCGATGCGTTTTTCCGCTTGGATATTTTGCGTTAATTTTTCTAATTCCGTAATTGTTTTATTCATCGACTGTTACTCCAATTCTACCATCATTAAAACAAATTTGCAATTTGTCTTTCGGGTGTAAATCCCGCACGCTTTTTACCACCTGCCCGTCTTTTGCCACTGCAACAAAATCTTTGGGGAATAAGTTTAAAAAGCCCAATGCTTGAGTACGTACTTGTTGCAAACGGCTGGTAATTGCGTATTTCATTTGCGACCACAAACGCAAAACGACCTCTTTTTGTGAAACCAATTCAGGAATGACCATTTCGGCGGCCGCCGACGGAGTGGGTGCCCGTAAATCGGCAACGTAGTCAACCAAAGTAAAATCCGTTTCATGTCCCACCGCCGCAACAATCGGCAAAGTACTGCCAGCAACC
>JAFUJE010000064.1 GCA_017473795.1 Clostridia bacterium | reverse complement strand
CTGTTTAGCCTTTTCCACATCTACAGCCGTCGCATCATGTTCGATTAATGCCATGGTAAGGTTGTCTTCGTTAATTTCACGGTTTTTACCCAGTTCTAAGAAGCGTTTAACTAAGACATTAATTTCTGGACGCAAACCGTCACTCGCCACTGCAACACCTGCATTAGCCCCAGAATTATCCAAATCCATTGAAACTTGTTTCGCTTCAGTATTTTTCTTAACATCTACTGCTTTTTCAGTACTTTTTGCGGTATTCTTTGTTTTATTTTCGTCCTTAACCGGTTGTTTTTCTACCTTTGCAACTGATTTTACTTTCACGCTTCCAGCATTAGTATTTTTTACTTCTTTTTTTTCTACTTTTTCAACAGTTTTTTTCACACGTGCAACAACCTTACTGTCTTTTTTTACATTTGCACTTGTTTTTTTTGCACTCTTAACTGGTGACTTTTTATCTTCGGTCACTTTTTTTACAGTATCTTTTTTTACCGTATCTTTTTTTATTGTGGCTTTTTTCTCGACCACACTCTTTTTTCCCGAAACACTTTTCTTTTCTTGATTTTTTTTCACTGCGGCAGTACTTTTCGTTGCCGTTACTGTTGCCTTTTTAATATCTTTTGTTTCTTTCACTGCCATTTTTACTTTTCCTCCAAAATTTGCTTAACTGATTTTTTTTCTGCTTCCAGTTTTTTTATTTTCATAATAATCGAATTTACTTGAGTAATATCGTCTTTGACTTTTTGCCGCTCCTGCTTTAAATAAGCAATCTGCAAAGTGATATAACAATCTTTCCATTCGGTAGCCTGTTCTTGCGGTGTCAAAGACGTATTGTCAATAACCCGCAACGGTGCAATTTCTTGCAACTCATTTTCCTCTAATTTATCATCTATTTCGTTCAATTTCAAGTTTTGTTCATATATTTTTTGATAAATTTTATTTGTAAAAACAATTTTATCGTTTTTTATTTCCGCAAAAGGTTGGTTATGCAAAATTCCTTTAATAACAACCCGTTCCGCATCTCGATTATTTAAGTTTTTAACTTCATTCTTGTGGTTGTTATGTTTTATATTACCACTATATATTGTGTTTCCATTATTAATATCAGTTGTTTTACTTTTCTTAGTAATTTTCATATCAATCGTCGTTCGAATTACTTCTTTATCTACCCCTAAACTATCCGCAACATCTTTTATGTACAATTCTCGCTCTGCTGGACTCGTAATTTCAGACAATAAATCAACCACTTGATTCAAATATTCCGTTTTCCCTACTTTATCATTTAAGTTATTATGATTTTTTATGTAATTTAATTTAAACTCAATTCCCCCGACACTATTATCAATCATTTTTTGCATCTCAGCGGCTCCATGTTTATTTAAAAAGTCGTCCGGATCTTCTCCCTTCGGTAAAATAATTACTTTTACGGTTAACCCAGCATCTTGCAAAGTATCAATTGACTTCAAAGTCGCATTTTGACCAGCATTATCGCCATCAAGACATAAATAAACCAATTGACTAAATCGTTTAATTACACCAGCATGAAATTTTGTCAAAGCCGTACCCATACAAGCCACAGTATTAACAAACCCATGTTTTATCATTGCGATTTCATCAACATTTCCTTCGACAACAATTAAACCATTTGTATGCTTCCCACGAGTTAAATCCTTCATTACGTCAACACCGTAAACGATATTACTTTTGTTAAAAACCATTGTTTCGCTTGTATTTTTGTATTTTGCGATATTATCGTCTTTTTTCATGGTTCGACCAGTGAAACCGATACAGTTTCCATAAACATCATGGATTGAAAATGTAATTCGTTCAAATTGAGCATCCCACACTCGCCCGCCATTTTCACGGGTCGCAGCAATTCCAGCCTCACGCATGATTTCTTCACTAATTCCGTGTTGTTTTAATTCATCAATAACACCCTGCCAACTATCACTGTACCCAATATGGAACATTTTTATTAACTCGTCACTAATACCTCGTTGATGTAAATAATCTAAAGCGCTTTTATTTTTTGATAAGTACAAATTACGACAATAAAAATCACGAGCCAACATCAAAGCCTGATGTAAACGTTCCCGTTTTTGGCGAGCACGCAACCAAGCACTATTATCTTCCGTTTGCGGAATTTCAATATTCGCTCGCTTTGCCAACATTGCTACGGCTTCCGGCCAAGAAAGATTCTCCATCTTCATAACAAACTTAAAAACATTACCACTTTCATGACAACCATAACAATAATAAAACTGTTTTGGTGCACTTATTGCAAAACTAGGTGTTTTTTCACTATGAAAAGGACAACATGCCCAAAAATCCTGCCCTTTTTGGCGTAAAGGCAAATAATTACGGGCAATATCTACAATATTGCTTGCATTACGTACACGGTCAAGAAATTCTGGCGTATAACCTTTGTTTTGCATATGCCTATATATACGATAAAAGCCGGCAAAATCCTAAAAAATCATACAAACCGCAACTGCAGTCGTTTCCGTATGACTAATTGACAACACTACCTTAGCATCATTAACAAAATAAGGTTG
>JAFUJE010000063.1 GCA_017473795.1 Clostridia bacterium | reverse complement strand
CACGCGAGTTGGGTTCAAAACGTCGTGAGACAGTTTGGTCCCTATCCATCGTGGGCGTAAGATATTTGAGGGGATCTGACCTTAGTACGAAAGGACCGGGTTGGACGCACCGATCGTGCACCAGTTGTCGTGCCAACGGCATAGCTGGGTAGCGATGTGCGGAAAGGATAAATGCTGAAAGCATCTAAGCGTGAAACCTGCCCCAAGATGAGATATCTCAATTATGTAAGACTCCTTGTAGACTACAAGGTTGATAGGTCACGTGTGTAAGCATAGTAATGTGTTTAGCTGAGTGATACTAATAGGTCGAGGGCTTGTTCTTTTGGAGCAAGCGTTTACAGAACGTTTTGCCTTACAATTTGCAGTGAGTGCTTGTCGTGTTCACGACCATTACTTGCGTTTATTGCTATGGGGTAACACCTGTTCCCATTCCGAACACAGCAGTTAAGACCATAAACGCCGACAATATCTGGCTGGAGACGGCCCGACAATATAGGTAGACGCAAGTTCCATTAAAAAAACCGTTCGTAAGAGCGGTTTTTTTTGTTGTGTTTAGATAGAATTTAGGTAAAATTATGGACGGTTTTGTTTGTTTAAAGTCGAATATACGGAAAATTTCGACAAAACAAAAAAGTACTTGATTTTTTTTCTGTAACATTGTTTTATGAGCAAATTAAAATCAATTTTTTGTGCGGCATTTTTGTTTATTGTTTGTGCCGTGATGTGCGTGGGATGTAGTTTTAACATCAATGGTAATATTGATGAAACGGGAAATTCTGGAAATTCGGGGAATAATGGGACGGGAAATCAAGAAACGCCTGTAGTTTCTATCATTACTTTAGCGGAAGCTGAAACTTTGATTACAAATGCGTTGACAATTGATAATAATCAGTCAAATCGTAATCTTTTTGAAAAATTAAGTAAATTTGAAATTTCTATGAATACTAATACGTTTGAACCTGAACTAGAAGAAAACTACCATAAAACTTCCATCGAGGGAAATGTTGAATATGCGGATGGTGCTTCTAAGGTTTATCATGTAAATGAATCCATAAAAAATTTTAAAACAGGAAACTCTGATTCCGAAAAATATTTGATAAATGGTGTTGAATATAAAAAAGATATTAATACTAATGAAATTACTTACAGCAGTCATGACAGTGTCATGCTGGCAGTGTCGCACTCTTTTAATTCTTTGTTAAGCGAACAAGCATTTGATCATGTTTTAAAAGATGAAGTTGAAAGAGTTGCTACCACCAATGATGGATTTACTTTAAATTTAAAAACAGATCTGAAAGGAGCTTTGCAAATTGTGGTGGGGGACTATAGCGAAAATTTTGAAAGTACGTGGCATGACTACCAAACAGAGTTAAAAAAGTTTTATACTCAAAAAGATCTAGATGAATGTTATGCCTTGATAAAATTAAATTTTAGTAAATATGGGAATATTATCGGTGCTGATTTTGAATTAATTTATTTGGCTTTAAGCGGTAATAATGCTTGTCAACAAGAAATGTACGTAAGTGTTAACAAAACAATAAGTGAAATTACTCAACCTGAGTGGGTTACCGAATACTTGGAAAATCAAAACTAATAATTACAAAAACACGGTGTCGCAGCCGTGTTTTTTTTGAGTTTTTGTTTTGCGGAAATTAATTTTTTAGTTAAAATTGAGAAGATGAAGTATCAATTTTTGAGTCGAGATGTGTTAAAGTTAATTGCAATCTTATCAATGCTCATTGATCATGTGGGAAAGTTATTCTTTCCGAATATATTATTTTTGCAAATTGTGGGTCGGTTGGCTTTTCCAATTTTTGCATTTTTTATTGCCGAAGGTTTTTATTATACAATAAATAAAGTAAAATATTTTTTTACAATTTTGGTTTTTGCGGTAATTGCACAGATACCTTATAACTTTTTATGGCATGGTTTAAATGTTTTATTTACGTTTAGTTGTGCGTTATTTTTGTTAGCGCTTTGGGACGGGGCAAAAAAACTTGCCTTGACGGAAAAAATTATTCTCAGAATAATTTCATTATTTGTATTAGTCGTTTTGATTTGTTTATCATTATTAACTAATATGGATTATGGTTGGTACGGATTATTGCTGCCTGTCTTTTTCTTTATTTTTAGAAACCATGTAATCACAAAATTTGCTATTTTTGTTGGAGTGACTGTTTTATATATAATGCAAAATTTATGGGGAGTTGTAAATCTTTGTTTTGATAATTTTCTGCAGTTGTTCGCTTTGTTAAGTATTATGCTCTTGGCGTTCTATAACGATAGTTATAAAGGGTATAAGCAATTGAAATATGTATTTTATGTTTTTTACCCATTGCATTTAGTAATTTTATTACTGCTAACTTTAATATAAGCTTGAAAATTTATATTTACAATAAATATTTGACAGTTGAATGGTAATTCAATTACACTGATTTAAGTTGAACAGTTGTTCAATTGTTTATAATATAATTATAAAAGGCGATTATGGGAAATAGTGAAAACGTGTGCGATTGCGATATTATTCATCAAGAACAAGTAGCAGTGGCTTTGCGAACAATGCTTGATGATGATACGTTATTGAATTTGGCAGATTTTTTTAAAATTTTATCTGATAGTACAAGGGTTAAAATTGTTTCTCTTTTGGAGGAAAATGAACTTTGTGTTTGTGATATTGCTAACATACTAAATATGACTAAATCAGCGGTGTCGCACCAATTAAAGAATTTAAGAGAAATGAACTTAATCAAAAGTCGGAAAGTCGGAAAAGAAGTTTGGTATTCATTGGCTGATGATCATATTAAAAAAATTTTTGAGGTTGCGTTAGAGCATGTTAATGAGGGTAATCATGATTAAAAAGTATAAAATTACTGGGTTAGAGTGTCCAAATTGTGCGAGGAACTTAGAAAATCAATTAAATAAATTGGCTCGTGTGAAAACGGCCAAAATTGATTTTATGAGGTCTATATTGGAGTTAGAATGCGACGAGGAAGCAAAAGCGTTAAAAGATGTATTGCGTTTAACTAAGAAAATTGAACCAAATGTGACGATTTGTATTAATCAGCAAAAAACTCGTAATAAAAGTGCTGGCGTAAGTTTTGTGTTTTTGATTACCGGTGTTTTGATTGGGATTCTCATATTTACCATTGAAATGGCACCGGTTTTGTATTGGGTGTTGTTTGTTGTTAGTGCTTTGCTGATGGGGTACCAAACCTATTATCGGGCTTTTAATTTGTTATTGAAAGGCACAATTAATGAAAATTTTTTGGTTACTTTATCTGTGGTAGGTGCAACGTTAGTAGGGGAGCATTTTGACGGATTGATGGTGATTGCATTGTATTCCGTTGGAAAAATTTTAGAAAGTGTTGCATTGAATAAATCGAAAAAAACTATTGAAGCACTTACCAATATTAAACCGGAATTCGCAGTAATTTTAAATCATCAGAATCAGGAAATTAAAGTAGCGCCAAGTGAAATAAAAGTCGGCGATGTCTTAGTTGTTCGGGCGGGAGAAAAAGTTGCGGTTGATGGCGTAGTTGATGCAGGTAACGTATCTTTGAATACGCAAAGTTTAACTGGGGAAAGTTTGCCGCAAGTGGTAAAACAAGGTGACGAAGTATTGTCTGGGTCGATTGTGCTGGATGGTGTTCTTTATGTGAAGGCAAGTGAAGAGTACCAAAAAAGCACAGTGAATAAGATTATTGATTTAATCGAAAATGCTAGCAGTAAAAAGGCTAAAACCGAAACTGTTATTGCTAAAATTTCAAGATGGTATAGTTTGGGGGTAATTGCTTTATCAATTTTGGTTTGGGGTATTGTTTGGGCAGTTAGTAAAGATTTTAACGTTGCCATTTATCGTGGATTGATATTCTTGGTTGTTTCTTGTCCGTGTGCGTTTGCTATTTCGGTCCCTTTAGCTTATTTTTCGGGGTTAGGGAATGCGTCAAAAAACGGAATTTTAATCAAAGGTTCAAATTATTTAGATGTTTTGGCGAATATTGGCGTGGTAGCTTTCGATAAAACCGGTACGTTGACTACGGGTAAATTTGAGATTACCGAAGTTGTTATTAAAAATGAAAAATATGGACGAAATGATATTTTGTATTTAGCTAGTTTAGGGGAACAATATTCAAATCACCCATTAGCAAAAGCAATCGTGGACGCTTGTAATAAAAAACTGATGAAACTAGATGTAGTTCGTGAAATTGCTGGAAAAGGTGTCAAATTTGAATTTGAAGGACATACTTATTTTGTTGGTCGGAAAAATTTGCAACAAGAAAATACAGTAGTCGAGTTGTACCAGGAAAACACTTTAATTGGGGAAATATATTTGCAAGATGCTTTAAAACCAAGTTCGCAAGTTACGATTCAGCAGTTGAAAAAACTTGGCATCAAAACCGTAATGTTATCTGGGGATAACGATGTCATTGTGAAGAGAGTGGCAAACGAATTGCAAATTCAAGACGCATATGCAAAATTATTGCCAGAAAACAAGTTCCGTTGGATTGAGAAAAAGAAAGCTGAAGGAGTTAATATTGCTTACGTTGGTGATGGAATTAACGATGCGCCGTCATTGACTTTGGCCGATGTTGGAGTAAGCATGGGACTCAATGGTAGTGCGGTAAGCTTAGAAGCGTCCGATGTTGTGATTGCCAATGATAATCCAGAAAAAATTATTGATGGTATCAAGATTGCTAAATACACTCGTAAAATTGTTTGGCAAAATATAATTATTTCTGCGTTAATCAAAATTACCTTTTTGACTTTGGGGGCATTAGGTATTACCGGTATGTTAAGTGCTGTGATTGCAGATGTGGGGGTTACGGTTTTGGCAATTTTAAACAGTCTACGTGCTTTAAAATATCAAACTAAAAAAAGTTAAGTTAAGACAAAGATTCGGGTTTTTTTTGGTAATGTTCCGTGGCAATTTTGTCGCCACTGAATAATATTCGGGTAAGGCGGTTGCCGTGGGCAGCAACAATTTCATCTGTCATAATATCAATTTGGTCAGTTGTAAGATAAGTTTTGTCTTCCTGATTAATTAAAATATTGTCGGCAATTAAGTATGGATAGCGCTCAAATTTGATGGGTAGGTTCATTAAGTTTGTCGTATGGGGAATTTGTATTAAATAAGTGTTTGTTGCGATCTGGGTCGTATTCTTGACGTTATAGCGCCTATTTGGGTGGTCAGGGGTGGAAATAATGATATCGTTATCGGGAAACCAATTAATTTTTAGAGCTTGGCCGGATTGAAGATTTACACTGTACTCGTGGTTAATTGTTACCGTGCCTATATGTTGTAAAATAAATTGCACATGTTCCATGTTTAATGATATTCTTATATGTATGAATTTAATCTCAGAAAAAGACGCTAGTCTTTTAAATCCGTTATATTTAGCCTTTGTTGGTGATGCCGTATGGTCTTATAACATTCGTGCTGTTTTGTTGATTGAGAATGTGGCGAATTACAGTAAGGCAGGGGAAATGCACAGTATTGCGACTTCATATGAATGTGCGTCTTTTCAAAATGAAATTTATCGTGAGTTAGAACCAACATTCACACCGTTAGAGAAAGACATTGTCAAACATGCTCGCAATGCACATAACAATAATGTCCCGAAATCCACAACTTTGGCGAATTATAAAAGGGCGACTGCGATTGAAGCTTTGATTGGTTTTTGGCATTTAACTGGTAATTTGGGGAGAATTAATGCTGCCTTGAATGTAGCACGAATGAAGGAGATTCAATACTAATGTTAATCGAAGGACGTAATAGTGTAGAACAAGCATTAAATGGTAATGGGACGATTGATAAAATTTTGATGTCGCCAAACTTACGTGATCAGCAGTTAATTGAGCGAATTAAGGCTTCTGGGGTTACATATCAGTTTGTCGAGAAAGCGGCTTTAGATAAAGTAAGTAAAACTAAAAATCACCAAGGCATTATTGCTTATGTTACCAATTATCAATATTTTGATTTGAAAGAAGTAATTGAAGGGGCTTATGCCAAAGGAAAACAACCCTTAATGTTGATTTTGGATGGAATTGAAGATCCACATAATCTGGGAAATATAATTCGTACTGCTGAATGTATGGGCGTTGACGGAATTATTTTACCAAAGAATCGTAGTGTTACGGTTAACGATACTGCGATGCGTGTTAGTCAGGGTGCAGCTGCTAACGTGCAAATTTGTAAAGTTGTCAATATTAACCAAGAAATTCAGCGCTTAAAAGATAAAGGCTTTTGGGTTTATGGTGTTGAATTAGGTGGCGTGGAAATTTCTAAAGTAAATTTAAAAGGTCCAACTGTTTTAGTGATGGGAAGTGAAGGCAAAGGAATTCATCAGTTGACTAGAAAATTAGTGGACGGAATTGTGACGATTCGTATGCATGGTAAGGTTAATAGTTTAAATGTGGGTAGTGCAACTGCCATTGCTTTGTATGAGGTAAACCGACAAAGGAGTTTATAGTGAATTACGAGCACGAAAGAATGATCCGTGCGATTGTTCGTACGGCGATGCGCAAGTATGAAGTTGTCGATATCGAAGAAGAAGATTTGTTTCAAGAAGGAACTCTGGCTTTATTAAAAGCGGAAAAGACCTATAAGCCTGATGGTGGTGCTAAATTCGAAACTTATGCTAGTGTTGTAATTCATAATCGTATCGTAGATATAATCCGTACTTATAAACCGGAAAAAACAGGCTTAACAGAGCCAGTGGGAAATCCG
Organism: Clostridia bacterium; assembly: GCA_017473795.1. Lineage (GTDB taxonomy): Bacteria > Bacillota > Clostridia > Christensenellales > UBA1242 > RGIG8050. Next base: position 3,765 of record JAFUJE010000063.1, on the reverse strand, counting down.
CCCGATGATGAATTGAAAGAGTTGTTAAAGATTCTACATGAAGTTTTAGATAATTGTAGTGAATTTGAAAAGGCAATTTTTAATGCATATTTTCAAGGTTATTCTTATCAAGAAATCTGCGAAATTTTTGGAATCAATAAAAAAAAGGTAGATAATACAATCCAAAAAATTCATCGATTAGCACGTTCAATTTATCGTGACTAACGATGATTGAAATCAAGTTAAAAATAGGGTATAATAATTATTATGTTAGATGAAATCGTGATTTCGGGTGCCCGAGAAAATAATTTGAAAAATGTCGATGTGGTAATTCCACGAAACAAGTTAGTTGTTTTTACGGGAGTTTCTGGAAGTGGGAAAAGTAGTTTGGCTTTTGGGACGTTATACGCTGAAGGGCAACGTCGTTTTATGGAAAGTTTAAGTTCATACGCTCGTATGTTCTTAGGGCAGATGCAAAAGCCCGATGTGGATAAAATTACCGGTTTATCGCCATCGATTGCGATTGACCAAAAAACTACGAATAATAACCCACGTTCGACAGTGGGGACGGTTACTGAAATTTATGATTATTTACGCTTGTTGTATGCTCGTGTGGGAATTCCGCATTGTCCACATTGTGGAAAAGTAGTTGAACGTCAAACGGTAGACCAAATTATTGACCAAATTTACCAACACTTTGCCGGACAACAAATTTACTTGGAAGCGCCCATTGTTCGTGGCGCTAAAGGCAGTTTTGAAAAACGTTTTGAAGAACTACGCAAGAGTGGCTTTGTGCGTATTAAAGTCGATGGAAACCTGTGGACGTTGGACGAAGAGATTAAACTTGATAAAAACCTTAAACATAATATCAACGTCGTTGTAGACCGTTTAAAGGCGTTAGAAGACGAAAGAACACGTTTGGTTGATGGGATTGAGATTGCTTTGCGTTTGACAGGCGGATTAGTCACAATTGTTTGTGGTGATGATTCTCGTACGTTCTCTGACAAGTTGGCTTGTGTTGATTGTGGTTTTTCAATTCCGGAATTGGAGCCACGTAGTTTTTCTTTTAACAGTCCGTTTGGTGCGTGTGAACATTGTAATGGATTAGGTTTTGTGCAACGTATGGATCCGGAAAAATTGCGACAATGTGCGTTTGAATCAATCCGCTATTTAAGTCCAGAAGAAGCGATGGTACGTTACCGTGAGACAAGTAGTGAGTACATGCGTAATGCGTTAGGAAAAATGATCATTCAAGACGAGTGTCAATTTTGTCATGGGCAGAAATTAAAGCCAGAAGTGTTAGCGGTTACTGTAGGTGAGTATAACATTTCACAAATTACCACTTTACCAATCAATGACATGATGAAAATCATCCAGCAGTTAGACTTGACAGGGGCGGCTGCGGTGACGGCCCAACCGATTGTGAAAGAAGTGTTGGCTCGTTGTCAGTTCTTGGTAGACGTTGGATTATATTACTTGACCTTAGCTCGTAGTGCGGGAACTTTGTCGGGTGGTGAAAGTCAGCGTATTCGTTTAGCAACCCAAATTGGCGCTGGGCTAGTTGGAGTGTTATATATTTTGGACGAACCTAGTATTGGTTTGCATCAACGTGATAATCAGCGCTTATTAGCGGCGTTGATGCATTTGCGTGACCAAGGAAATACTTTGATTGTAGTCGAGCATGATGAAGAAACAATCCGTAGTGCTGACTTTATTGTTGACGTAGGGCCACTAGCAGGTGTGCATGGTGGAGAAATTGTGGTAGCAGGCACAGTGCAAGAAGTGATTGATTGTCCTCGCTCAATTACCGGTAGTTTCTTATCCGGAAAAGATAAAATAGCTGTGCCGTTAAAACGTCGTGCGATTAGCGATAAAATGATTTGGGTTCGTGATGCAAAAGTCAATAATTTGAAACACATTGACGTTGCCTTCCCGGTTGGCGTGATGACTGTTGTGACAGGGGTGTCTGGTAGTGGAAAGAGTAGTTTGGTGAATTACGAACTGTTACAGGGGCTCCAGAACGGTATTGGCAAGCCGTATATTGATAAAATCATTCGGATTGACCAAAGTCCAATCGGACGTACACCACGCAGTAATCCAGCCACTTACACGGGTTTGTGGACGCTGGTGCGTGAATTATTTGCGTCAACCAAAGAGTCTAAGGAACGTGGTTTTGAAGCCGGACGATTCTCGTTCAATGTTTCCGGCGGTCGTTGCGAAAATTGCCAAGGAGACGGCACACAAAAAATCGAGATGCATTTTTTGCCAGATATTTATGTTGAGTGTGATGTTTGTGGTGGTAAACGTTTTAACCGTGAAACGTTGTCTATTACTTACAAAGGGAAAAACATTTGGGATATTTTAGAAATGACGGTTGATGAGGCTTGTGAATTCTTTGCTAACCATACGAAGATTGCGAAGAAATTACAAACATTGAAAGACGTTGGCTTGGGCTACATCAAATTAGGACAACCAGCGACTGAACTGTCCGGTGGGGAGGCACAACGTGTGAAATTGGCAACCGAATTAGCACGCCCCATGACAGGTCAAACAATGTACATTTTGGATGAGCCAACCACGGGGCTGTCGACATATGATGTAAAAAATTTGATTGAAGTTTTAAATCGTTTAGTAGATGCTGGTAATACGATGGTGGTAATTGAACATAACTTAGACGTGATTAAGGTCGCTGATTACATTGTTGATATGGGACCAGAAGGTGGTAACGCCGGCGGACAAGTTATTGCTACTGGAACACCAGAGGCTGTCAGTCAAGTTGCGGAAAGTCACACCGGTCGTTTCTTAAAAGAAATTTTAAAATCGGTTAAATAATATTTTCAAAACTGGTTCCTAAGTTGTAATGGTGGACTTTGACAAGGTATGCTAACTTTTGCAAAGCCGACATAACTTCTTCTTTGTTGCCAAATTCAATAAAGTTTTTGGCATAAATTATGGCATCACTTATTTGAAAGGTTTCAGTATGTTTGACCAAAAAGCAGAGGACTCGTTCTCGTTTGAGCCAGTAATCTTCAATGGCTGCGATTTGGGCTTTATTTGCTTCTGTATCAGCATCTTCGTCGCCACAGGCTTCTACTGCCGCAATCAAGGCGTTAGTTTCTTTTTCAAGGTGGTCAAAAGTTTGGTTTACATAAACTTGTTCCCAAATGGTTACACCGATGATTAAAACTAAGATTGATATAGTTGCAATCCAACGACTCATAATGACACCTTGTCTCCATCACCTTTAGGCACGACTGAAATTTTACCGCTACTTTCTAAAATTGCGTAGTCAATGTCTTTCACGTCAAAGACGTCTTTACCGTGTAGTAATTCCATTAATTCTTCTTCGCAAATATCTAATTCCTTTAATTTCTTGTAGTCTATGCCTGCCGGTGAAACTACGATAACGGGAGAACCGGATAAGATATTACGAAATGTTTTACTCTTAACTTGTAGCTTAACTACAAAGAAATGTAGAACTTGAATAACCAGTAGTGGCAAAATTCCGTACCAAATTGGAATGGTTGGGTCAGCCATCGGAATAGTTGCTAGGTCGGCGATAATTAAGGTAATAACGAGTTCGAATGGTTCCATCTCACCGATTTGTCGTTTACCCATCAGGCGCATGACAACAATCGCAATGATGTAAATAATAATAACACGAATTACAATGGTGAGCATTGTTTTACTTATTGACGCTTTCTTGGAATTGTAATCAAGTTGGTAGACCAACATAGTCCGAAGAAGGCTAACTCGGCTAACCCAGATGCTAGAATTAAATTAATT
>JAFUJE010000062.1 GCA_017473795.1 Clostridia bacterium | reverse complement strand
AGCTGCCAAACATATTAAAGCAGGATTATCGACTGAAGATGCTAAAGCGAAAGCGTTTGAAGACTTAACAGAATTGAGTCAAAATGGTTCAGATCTTAATGCCGAATACGCTAGACTGGGTGGAGATCGTGCCGTGATTACAGGCTTAAGTGCCCAACGAAAAGAGTTTGAGGCATTAGGTATTAATATCGATTTTGAAAGCAATAGTGCCAAAGCCGAGATGGAAAAATACAAGGCCGAATTACGGGACAAAACTGGTTCAGTTGAGCATGCAAAAGAGTTACTTGATGCTGCAGAGGAAGGTCGTAAAAATTCAATTCAAAATATTGCCGGAGAAATGGCAAAAAGAATGGGTAAATCTGATGATGATACAATAAATAATATTAAAAACATTTTATCTAAAGCTGATGCCTCAACTTCGTTTGATGATATCAAAAACAAACTTAGTTCTTCAATTAAAGGTGTTAGTGCTGATACGATTGAAAAATCGTTAGAAGCGAATTACTCTAAGTTTACAAAAGAAGTTCAATATAATCAAGAAATTACAGAATTACAACATGCATTGGCCGCACATAAATCTTATGATAAAGGTATTGAAATGTTTAATGGTAAGATTGGAGATGCGTTGCCAGAAGATGTTAAAGCGCAAATTGTTCAACAGATGAGAAATGTTTATGACGTTAACTTATATTCAACCAATGAAGATTCACTAGGTTTCCAAATGAACCAGATTATCAAACAATATAGTGATGGCTTGGATAATGCAGAATGTAAATCCAAAGTTGATGCTTTGAAAAAGAAAATGACTGAGGAATTTAGCGCCCATTATGAAAGTGTTATAAAACAATATGGTAATGCGATCCGTGAATTTAATACGGCAAAGAAATACCGCGAAGAAATGGATGCTGTCTATACCATGTCAATGATTGGTGAAGTTCAACATCAACGTGAGTTCCATATCGAAATGAATATGGATCCTACTTCAAATCAGTTGTTAATTAACGATAGCTTACTTCAAAAAATGCACAGCAACGGTGATTATGCCGGTGCCGGTGTTTTAATGCAACAATTAATTGATGGTATTAAACGCCATGATTATGACACAGTTAATAAGTTAGGTTTTGATGCTGAAACAGTTAACAAATTAAAACAATGGGAACAATCAGGTGACTATAAACGTTTAGACGGTATTGCTGGTTTAGGTGCCTTTGATGCTGCTCATATGGGAAGTTTAACCGATAAAATGGGTGGTAATTCTCTGTCTGCTGTTAAGGCGGCGTTAGCACAATTAACACGAGTTGCTGAATCCAAAACCAGAATTGAGAGATTTAGGATTGCTGAACAAGATGCTGCGCAGAACGAAACAAGGTGTCGTGCTGATGTTAAACAGGTATCTGAACAAATTGACCTTGCATTTAGGGGTAAAGAATTTGATAATTTAATTGGTTTAATTAAAGATTCAAACGGGAAGGTTGCTGGCGATGCGTCATCGATGCGTGCTGCACTGCGAGATATGCTAGATGCTGTTGGTAATGGATTGAGTAAGAATGATGACAAAGTCACTGAAATGATTGACCAATTAATCCATCTTAGGGATGATAATTTGGATAATCCAGCAATAACTAACGTACTTGATTCGTACATAAACGCAATTTCACGTGCTGAAGAAGCAAATTATCATGCAGAACGTACACTTCTATTACGTGATCAGATTAGTGATTTAGATAGTGCAATCCGTGAAATCCTACCTAAAATTAAAGATTTTTCCGGAGGTAAGTAATCTCTGATGGCGGACTATTTTATTCCACGTAAGACTAAGATTAAAACCATCTTTGTCAAGGGGTTAACGGCAAGCGACTTAATTTGGCTGATTTTCGGTGCGATTGCCGTTGGGTTACTGTTTGCTTCCGGATTAATTGCCCTGATGATTTTGGGTGGTATCTTGGCGCTCTTAGTTTTGTTTGGAATGATGAAAGACAGTGCAGGGGACCGCAAGTATGAATCTTTCATTTGGTATTTCCGGTTCTTGGCGTATTCAAAAAAGTATTCAAAGACTTTACGAAAAGGATACGTAGAAATGAATCGGCTGGTGCCTTATGTCGGGGTCATCGAGGATAAGTTTATTGATTATGGTTCTTACGTCGCTTCGGTAATTGAAATTATGCCGGTTGAATTTGGTTTGTTAGGTGCCGAAGCGCAAAATATGTTAGTCAATAATTTTGCTAATGCTTTGCGTCGTATTGGCACTCAAAATACTGGAAGTTTAATTTCGTTTGAAAAACCGCTCTTATTTGACAATTACATAGATAACGAAATTGAAAAATATGACCAGTTGGCTGAAAACGTTGAACGTGGTACTTTTTCAACCGAAGAATTGGTAGCCCGGGAACCAGTTTTTAAATCACGTGGGCAAATGCTGGAATTCATGAACGAGGAATCTCGTGTATATCGTACATCGTATTATTTGGTGATTTATTCTTCCAAAAAAGAGGAACTGGATGGTACAACCAGTAGTGTAATTTCCGCATTGGGTTCGTCTTTACATGCTCGCCGTTTGTTAGGTAAAGATTTATACGTTTTCTTGCGTGGTAACTACAATAAATATTTTAACGAAAAAGATTTTGACCATGCGTCTTTTGATAAACGTACAGAATGGACTTATCCAGGCGAAGTTAAGTTTGGTGTTAGCCGTTACAAAATGGACGGGGAAGATAAGACTACCTTAACCATTACCGATTACCCCATGAATGTTGGTCCGGCATGGTTGTATACATTCTTTAATTATCCGAATTGCCGTACCGTCATGAACTTTTCCCAGATGCCAAAAGCCGATTCTGAAAAGTTGATTGACCGTGCTATCATCGAAATGCGTTCACAGGAAAATAAAGGTAAGGAAAGTCAAAAGATGGAAAAGCACAGCCAGTTGCAAACCATCGAACAAATGTTGCTACAGTTAAAGACTGGTAACGAACAAATGTTCAACGTCAAAATCCACATTACAGCGGATACGAAAACGGCTTCCGAATTGCGACATACGATTGTTGAAGAAGGATTCAAATTCAGCAATAACTCGGGTAAACAAATTGATGCCTTTGTATCGGCTAACGTTTCGAAGTTGGACAAATATGATGCTGTTGAACGTGGTATGGTTACCAGTACTTTGGGCGCTTGTTTCCCGTTCGTTTCGGATTTGTTGATGGATGAAAAAGGAATTATGCTGGGCAGCAACAGTAACCCCGTCTTCGTGGATTTCTTCCAACGTAATGATGTCCGTGTTAATAGTAACATGATTATCATCGGTAAATCGGGTAGTGGTAAATCCTTTGCAACTAAATCGATTTTAACTAACTTGGCGGCAGATAATACTCGTATTTACATATGTGACCCGGAAAAAGAATATTCGACTTTGGCTAAAAAATTGCATGGTGGTATGATTGACGTTGGTAATGCTGGGCACGGACGTTTTAACCCGTTCCATATTTACCCGAATATGTTGGAAGAAGACGATGATACCGGTGAAGAATACGATGACACTTTTGAAGGTCATTTACGTTTCTTAGAAAGTTTCTTTAAAATTGTTATGGAAGGTATCCGTTCCGACGCTTTGGAAGCTTTAAACAGTTTGGTTAACCGTTTGTATAGCATGAAAGGTATTGATAAATATACCGACTTTGCAAAAGTTAAACCCGAACAGTTTCCGGTCTTTGATGAGTTATACGAATTGGCAAAACGCAGTTATGCGCAAGCCAAAGATGAGTTCTCCCGTATTAACTACCGTGTGTTAACCACATACTTAGAAAAATTTGCCGAAGGTGGTCGTTATTCTGGTTTGTGGAATGGACCAAATACCATTCGTACGGAAGAAAATTTCTTCGTGTTTAACTTCTTAACTTTGTTATCAAACAAGAACGAATTGGTGGCGAATGCGCAGATGTTGTTGGTCTTTAAATACTTAGAGGGTGAGGTTATCAAGAACCGTGACTTTAACATCAAGTATAAAACCAAACGTAAGATTATTGTCGTTGTCGATGAAGCGCACGTTTTCATTGATGAACAACGTCCGATTGCTTTGGACTTCATGTTCCAAATGGCAAAACGTATTCGTAAGTATGACGGAATGCAAATTGTTATTACCCAAAATATTAAAGACTTTGTGGGTTCACCAGCAATTGCGAAAAAATCTGCCGCAATTATCAATGCTTCGCAGTATAGTTTGATTTTCTCTTTGGCACCTAATGATATGACAGACTTGGTAACGTTGTACAAAAATGCCGGTGGTATTAATAAACGGGAACAAGAAACCATTGTGGCGGCCCCCCGAGGTCAGTGCTTCTTTATGTACGGCCCGGTGGCTCGTTCAACAATTCGGGTTGAAACCAGTAATGATATCCGTCAAGTCTTTGAATAAACGGTTTTATTTTTGAAAATTGATTTGCTTGCGATTTGCAAGCAAATTTTGTTTTGTTACCTTATATACATAGACAATGCAAGATTTTAAAGGTTTGACTCAGCAGGAGGTTGCTCAGGCCCGCCAACAATACGGCGCCAATACTTTAACACCACCTAAGAAACGCAGTTTTTGGCAAATTTTTGTCAGCAACTTGGGCGACCCCATCATGAAAATTTTAATGATTGTTACCGGCATTAATCTTGCTTGTTTATTTTATACGCACAATTTTTTAGAAACGTTTGGAATCGTAGCGTCTATTTGTATTGCCGTTATGGTTAGTACGTTAAGCGAATTAGGCAGTGAATCAGCCTTTAAAAAATTGGAAAAAATGTCCGGACAAATTAAAACTCGTGTCAAGCGTAGCGGTAAAACAGTTTTGTTGTCTGCAACTGATATTGTTGTGGGCGATATTGTTTTGTTGGGCAGTGGCGATAAAGTACCTGCTGACGGTGTCATGGTTGATGGTACGTTGAGTGTGGACCAAAGTATTTTAAACGGTGAAAGTTTGGAATGCCACAAACACGTTAGTTCCAAAAGCGAATCAGGTAAGGTTGACTTTTTGGCACCTGAGCAACTGTTTTCGGGAACGGTTGTTACGGGTGGCAGTGGTGTCATGCGGGTTACTTCGGTTGGCGACCAAACGGCTTACGGAAAGATAGCACAAGGTTTGACCGATTCTGCACCTACCAGTCCGTTAAAAGTGAAACTTTCAAAATTGGCTAATTTAGTTTCGGCGATTGGTTACATCGGGGCAGCGATTGCGGCAATTACTTTCTTAATCAGCGTGAGCGGAGGCGGGATTACTTTTCAAGAAATCCTTGCAGCCATTACCTTGGTCGTGTCCGTTGTCGTTATGGCGGTACCCGACGGTTTGCCCATGATGATTACTGTAGTTCTGTCGTCTAATATGCGAGCGATGATGCGGGACCAATTGTTAGTGCGGAAACTAAGTGCGGTAGAAACAGCCGGCAGTTTAAATATTTTGTTTACAGATAAAACCGGAACGATTACTCAAGGTAAATTGACCGTGTGCGGGGTTTTGCTGCCGAACGGTCAGTATATTACCCAAGACTTCCGCAGTCATTTAGGTGGATTCGGACAGTTATTGGGTACTGCTTTGGTTGTAAATAACGAGGCCGAATCGACACCACAAGGTTTTATTGGTGGCAATATTACCGACCGTGTGTTGGCGGCTTTTGGCAATGAGTTATTAGACGGGGTCATGCCAAAGGTAACCAAGCAAAATGTCCAGCCATTCTCCTCGGCAACCAAATTTATGGCAACTACGACTGCTCAGGGTGAAACTTATTATAAAGGTGCGACCGAAGTGCTTTTACCACGTTGTCAATTAGACCATTTGCAACGTATGCGTTTATTACAAAAGGTGAGTGAATTAAACCAACAAGCCATGCGTGTCATTTGCATTACGCAAGGTGAGGTCTTGCTGGGATTTGTTGTCATTCGTGATGCGGTGCGACCTGAGGCTCGTACCAGTATTGAGACTTTGCATACGGCCCAAATTCAAGTCGTGTTGGTAACGGGTGATGCTCGTGATACGGCGGTGGCTGTGGCTCGTGAAGTTGGTATTTTAGATGAACAGGGTTTAGTTCTCACCAGCGACGAATTAAACAATTTAGATGATACTGCTTTAGCACAATTACTCCCCAAGTTGCGGGTGGTGGCTCGGGCTTATCCGCAAGACAAAAGCCGCTTGGTACGGGTCGCACAAAGTTTAAACTTGGTGGTTGGTATGACCGGCGATGGTGTTAATGATGCACCGGCATTGAAGCGAGCCGAACTTGGTTTTGCTATGGGGAGTGGGACCGAGGTTGCCAAAGCCGCCGGCGATATTGTCATTATGGACGATAACATTCAATCAATTACCAAAGCCGTTTCTTTTGGGCGAACTTTGTTTGAAAGTATTCGTAAGTTCCTGGTGTTTAAATTAACAATTAACTTTATTGCCATGGTGATTTGCATTTTAGCACCCTTGTTCGGTATTGCGGCGCCCATTACTGTGATTCAAATGTTGTGGATTAATTTAGTCATGGATACTTTGGCAGGATTGGCTTTTGGTGGTGAAAAACCGGCTGCCATTTATATGAAGCAACCACCCAAACGGCGTGACGAAAGTCTGATTACTAAAACAATGTGGGGCAAGATTATCTGGGGTAGTGTTTTCGGCAGTATTATTTGTATGTGGTTTTTACTGTCGCCTTACGTTCAAAAAATTGTCGGCAACCAACAAGTTTTCGTTACCGTGTTCTTTACCTTCTTTATGTTCTTGAATGTTTGCAATGCTTTCAATGCCCGAGCCAATGGTTTAAATTTGTTACGTGGTTTATTGAAAAACAAAGCCTTTGTCATAATTATGGTCGCCATTATCATCTCGCAATTTTTCATTATCTTCTTTGGCGGCGGTATTTTCCGTACCGTACCGATAGATTGGGGTTACATCGTCTTTGCTGGTGTTTTGGCATTGTCAATGTTGCCTGCCGAAATGTTCCGTCAAGCCATTTTCCGCCATTAAATGTGTTTAGATAATTTGGCTCTTGCGAATGAATTTCCAATCGCCGACGGGTAAGTTTCCTAAACTTAATTTACCTTCTTGTAAGCGGGTTAAGTGTGTTACTTTGATTCCTAAAGTTTCAAACATCTTACGAATTTGACGGTTGCGACCTTCATGAATAATAACTTGGATTTGTGTGCGGTCGTGTTTTATGTAAGTAAATGACGCCGGAGCAGTTTTGACACCATCAATTTTTACACCTTGGGATAAAGTTTCCAATTCGCTTTTGGTTACCGGGCGGTCGACTGTCGCATGGTAAAGTTTGTCTACGTGGGTGGAAGGGTGGGTCAGTTGTTTGGTTAAAGCACCGTCATTAGTTAAAATTAACAAACCGCAAGTATGGTAATCTAAGCGACCAACCGGATATAAACGTACCGATTTTAACAATGTTGCATATTGCTTCGGATTGCTCAAAATTACGTCAAGTACCGTAGGACGACCTTGTGGGTCATAAGTTGTGGAAACAACACCGGCCGGTTTGTTTAACAAAATATAGACTTTATCCGTTGTCGGCTTGACCGGACGATTATCCACAGTAACTGTTGCATCTTCAGGAATTAAGGTGGCTAAATCGGTAATCACCACGCCATTTAAACGGACACGACCTGCCGTGACTAAACTTTCCACATGGCGACGACTGCCTAAACCACATAACGCAAGATATTTGTTTACTCTCATCTAAAAAAAGTATATCATAAAGTTAATGAATATCCTAATTGCAAATGTGAGAAATTTAGAGTCAGCAGAACTTAAAGTTCTGGCGGGGGAACTGTCGAAAAAACATTCAGTTACGGTTTGTTCTTTGGAAGGTTCGGGACGTCAAAAAGGTAACGCTTTTTCATACAGCGGTTTTCCAATTAAATTTAAACAAATTTCGAATTATACGATTAATGGAACTCGTATCCCTGCTTACAAGTTTCAAGGTACGCCGGCCGATATGATTTCGATTATGTTGGGTAATATTATGCGTCACCGTAAACCCAATATTGTTATTTGTGGTATCAGTAATGGTATTTCTTTGGGGACCGATGTCTTCTGTTCTTCCAATATTGGTATGGCGATGCAAGCCGCTTTCAGTAATGTTCCTTGTCTTGCAGTAGGTGTTCCGATGCAACTGGGTGGGCATAAGGAAGCCGATTTGTTGCCGGCGGCACAATTCATTGCTAAAAATATCGAAAAATTTGCTAAAGCTAAATTACCGACGGATACCTTCTTAAATATTACAATCCCGCTGGTAAAAAAATACGAAGACTTCCAAGGTGTCGGTATTTCGTCAATGGATAATTTAACAAAAATGACCCGCTACTTAGAAAAGGTGGACTGTAAAGGTAATCCTTATTATTGGGCACAGTTGGTGGAACGTGAAAGTTCCAGCAAGACCGAAGTAGCTCCGACAGCCGGTATGGCTTATTTTAAGCAAAACTACATTATTATGGCTCCGTTAACTTATAATTGCACGGATATGGCAAGTCTGGAACAGATGCGTAAGGAGGTTGCAAAATGAAAATCTTATTAACTAATGAAGCGGGTTGTTTTCATCCGGGCATCGTGGCTTTGGCCAAAGAATTATGTAAAGACCATCGTGTGTGTATCGTGGCGCCATTAAATCGCCAAGTTGGTTCCGGACATTCATTAACTGTCGACCAAAGACCGTTACATGCACAACAATGGTATGTTTTAGATAATGTCAAAATTTGGTCGGTTGATGGTACGCCGTGTGACTGTGTGGCTTTGGCTTTGGATAAATTGTTGTTGGATAAACCGGATTTAATTATTGCGGGAATTGACCCAGTTAATAATCGAGGAAATATGGTTTACACCAGCGGTGTCGTTTCCGCCGCCATGGAAGGCACAATTCAAGGTATCAAAAGTATGGCTTTAAGTGCGGCAATTCCCAATGAAAAAAAAGAACGTGCTTATCGTCCTGTAGTTAAGTTCGTGTCTCGTAAATTGGAGTACTTGGCCAAACAAATTCCGGATTATGGTATGCTTAATGTTAATTTTCCGGAAAAATTCAAACCCAAAAACATTATGCCGGCTGCATTGACTGATGGACTTTTGGATAATGAATATGAAATTGAGGTTAATCCGTTCGGTTCGACATTTGCTTGGTTGAAGAGTCCGTTAATGGAATTTGGCTTGGAAGCCTATGAACAAAAAGGTGATTTATACTGGTTGAAACAGGGTTACATAACTTTGACACCGTTTAAATTAGATTTACTAAAGGGGGAGGCATTAACTGCTTTGCAAAAAGCGGGAATTAAATTATGAGTATTAACATTGCAATTGATGGCCCAGTGGCCAGTGGTAAAGGGGCAGTAACCAAAGGATTGTCACAAAAATTAGGAATTCCAGCATTGGATACCGGTGCGGCTTATCGTGCTGTAACTTTGTTTTTGTTGGATAATAACATCGATATTCATGACGAGAAACAAGTATTATTAAACTTAAATAAGATTAATTTACGTTTGTTTTCAGCGGCACAACACGACTTGCGTGTTTTTGTCCAAGGGCATGATGTGACACCACGTATCCGTGAAAACCGTGTTAGTTTAGCAGTTCCGGTTATTGCGGCTTATTTGGGAGTACGTGATTATGTTAACCGCCAAATTGCAGCGGTTGCGGCACAAGGCAATTACATCTTAGAAGGGCGGGATATCGGTACTGTAGTTTTACCTAACGCTCAGTATAAATTCTTCTTAACGGCATCATTGGAAGTACGTGCGAAACGTCGTAAAAAAGATTTAGATGCGAAAGGCGAAAATATTACTTTGGCGGATATGATAGAGCAAGTCCGTCAACGTGACGAACAAGATATGAACCGTAAAGTGGCTCCGTTAAGACAAGCACCAGACGCAATTTACATTGATAACAGTAACTTAACGCTAAAACAAACCATTGACACGATTGCGAAATATATTAAACTATAATTAATGGAAACCATTGTACACATTGAAAACGGCGAATATTTGGGACAAACACGTTTTGCTAATGATTTATTAAATGAATCTTTAGCACTTTCTATTAAGGAAGTTCGTGGTGTTGCCAGTGTTGGTAAAAAACCATATAAAGCCAAAGCAAAAGATACGGGAATTAAAATTAGTCGTTGTAAAGATAGTAGTAATTTGATTGTTGATGTTAACATTTCGGTGTTGACAGGTTTTTCGGTGCCCGACGTGGCTTATCGTGTACAAGAAGCAGTCTTAAATACGGCATCACAATTTACCAAGGATAAAATTGATCGAGTTAATATTTATGTACGGGGCGCAAAGTATGGGGCAAGCACTAAGCAGAAGTGAATCTCGTGAAGTTGCTTTCCGTTTGATTTTTGCTGCGGGCAATGGAACGGCTCTTGATGCAGATGCGTGGGGTTTGGCTTTGGACGCAAAAACAGCACCGCAACAGGAAAAGCAATACATTGAACAAGTGGTTAATACTTTTCAAGATTTGCGTGTAAAAATTGACCAACGTATCAGTGACCGTTTGCAAAAATGGACGATTGACCGTTTACGTCAAACCGACTTGGCTGTATTACGGTTGGCGTCTGCCGAGATGTTGCTTGGTAATGTTCCTGTGCCGGTTATCATTAATGAAGCGGTTAATCTGGCAAAAAAATATGGCGATGCGCAAAGTGGTTCTTTTGTTAATGGTATGCTTGCCAAGTTAGCGGAGTAGTATGGAGTTATCAGTAACTCAATTAAATAATTACATTAAGTCGGTTTTCGTGGCCGAAGAAATGTTGCACAATGTTTTGTTAAACGGGGAAGTTTCTGGTGCGTCGTTGCGGGGTAATGGTGTTTGGTTTACTTTGCGAGACCTGGAAGCCTCGATTCCCTGTGTTTGTTGGGACCAATCTCGTTGTCAGGTAAAAAACGGCGACCAAGTGACAGTTCGTGGTACAGTCGATTATTGGCAAAAAGCCGGTAAAATCAATTTTAATGTACACGCTTTGGTTAAGACTGGCGCTGGCGATTTATTGGAACAACTCAAAGTTTTAACCGAAAAATTAAAAAGTGAGGGCTTGTTTGATAAGAAAAAAGCCATGCCGGCTAAGGTAAAAAGGATTGGCGTGGTTAGTTCTCGATACGGAGCCGTAATTCATGATATTATGACGGTAACCAAACGCCGTAATCCGGTTGTGGATATTGTTTTGTATCCGGCTGCTGTGCAAGGCGAAAATGCTGTGCGTGAAATTTGTGCCGGGATTGCTTATTTTAATCGTACACAAAATGTTGATTTAATTATTGTGGCACGTGGTGGTGGTTCCAATGAGGACTTGTCTTGCT
>JAFUJE010000061.1 GCA_017473795.1 Clostridia bacterium | reverse complement strand
TCTATTATTTTGAATGGCTTGAACTGCTAAAGCGTCGCAACGATTATTATATTCGTTGGTACTGTGTCCTTTAACCCAAACATAAGTTGGTTTATATTTTAAGTTTAATTCAATAATACGTTCCCAAAGGTCTCGGTTGGCAACGGGTTTTTTGCTGGCGTTTATCCAGCCTTTAATTTGCCAATTATCTATCCAATGTTGATTTATGGCGTTTACGACGTATTGACTGTCCGTATAAATAGTTACTGGCAATGTTGTTTCACCTAATGCTGTCAAGCCTTGAATCACGCCAGTAAGTTCCATACGATTGTTAGTTGTGTTCGCTTCAAATCCGGACATCTCGGTTTCTTTATTGTCACGTATGATAATTGATCCCCAACCGCCTGGTCCGGGGTTACCACTGCAAGCACCATCGGTATAAACTTTAATCGTATTTTCCATAAGTGCATTGTAGCGTGAGGTCTTTAATTTTGGCAATTAATAAAAATCATGTCGACGAAATTTATAAATTACTAACCAATAGAGAGCACCGATAATGATAAACATATCAGGGAAAGTATACCAAAGATTATATGTATTCGGCATAGTAGACAGTAATAAATCCGCACCTAAATAACTAATTGGATCTAGAGCCAGTAACGGAACGAATTGGTAGAATGCAAATCCGCTCAAGAAGTAATTAAGCATTATAGCAATGCTATAAATTAGCAGAGTTAACCCAATGCTTACAAAAGGTTTGATTTTGATAAATGAAAACAATCCGCATAAAGCAATTAATGGTAATAACTTAAATATTAAACTTAAGAAATAAATTACAAAATAATTGGCGGAAGACATAACTGTTGGTGTGCTGCCATTAAACAAGAATAAAATATCCGGTCCTATAGAGGCTTTAAAAAACAGTAAACCGCACGTTGCATAGATTCCGGTCAGTATTAGAATTGATGCGACAGCAAGCACTAACACAGCCAACATTTTAACGATAATAATCGTCGATCGTTTCTTGCCAATAGCAATTGGTGTGACAAGAGTTTTTTGATATGTATCAGTAAAGAATGCGCAGCCAGACCAAATCATAGTTAAAATTATAATAATAAATGAAGCCATTTCTAAGTTAGTAAAAATAAAATCGAATAAACTGATTTGATTTCCTTGTCCATAAATTTTACAGAAAGCAAATGGTGTTGTGAAATTTTGGTCGGAATGTTCTAGCTGATATCCAGCTAATTTATACGTTTGTGTTGAATTCGTTATATTTTGGAAATTTTTAAAACCTAGATATTGTGACAAATCACCACTGTATTCCGAAGAGTTAGCAATCGCAATCCAATATCTGTTGAGTAAATAGTCGTAAGCATCAGTGTAATCGTAATCACTTTGTCCGGCGGGGTATTTAGCTAAGAATACTTGTAAATCGGTTAAAGATTTATTATCAATAACTTGAACATAAAACAAATCGTTTAAGACGGTCTGTAAATTTGCATCGTCCCATGCGGTGTTCGTATTTTTTAAACCTTGGATAATATCTTTTTCCTGAGTGTAATCTTCTCCAAAGAAAGCATCTAATGAACTTAAAATTTCATCAAGTTTGTTAACGTTTTGTTCTTTGATTAATAAATAATTAACAATTTCACTGGTCGATGCGTTGATATATTTTTGATAATATTCGAGGTAGAAATTATTAAAGGATGTTTTTGCAGTATTATAGTTCACAACTAAGTTGTTACCATCAAAGGTACTGCCGTTCATGGCTTTGTAGTCAGTATAGAAATCATCAAAGGCATCAGCAAATTCATTGCGATTAACTGTCGTATTCCATTTTGAAATTTTGTCGGCTAGTGTTTTGTATTCAGTATTTATGGTAGAATCGGGAACTGTGTCTGGCACTTTATTAAATAAAAAATATGTTAAAGCGGTGGTTAAAACACTGGTAAGTAGAATAATAATTAAAATCGCTAACGGTGAAATGCGACGCCAAATTTTTTTCAATTCGTAGTTAAACAACATACTTCCCCCATCACAAGTTTAAATTAATTTTAATATAATATTGCTATGAGTACAACTAAAATTGCTGTCATCGGAGCGACTGGTTTAGTCGGTGAAATGATTTTAAAAATTCTGCAAGAGCGTCAGATAAATGGCGAATATTTTTTATTTGCCAGTGCGGAACATGCTGGTGAAAAATTAACCATTAACGGAGATGAATATTTGTTGGAAGTTTTAACTACGGCACGCATTCAAGAAATTAAGGCGGACTTTGCTTTGTTTGCGGCTGGTGCTGAAGTTTCACGTGTCTGGGCACCACAGTTTGTTGCGGCAGGTACTACCGTAATTGATAACAGTAGTTTCTTTCGTATGGATTCTTCTGTCCCATTGATTGTCCCTGAAGTGAACCCGCAAGCAATTGGCAATTGTAAACTAATTGCTAACCCGAATTGCTCCACAATCGGCGCTGTGGTGGCTTTGGCGCCGTTAGATCGCATCTATAAGATTAAAAGAATTGTTTATTCAACTTACCAAGCAATTAGTGGTGCTGGACGTAATCCAAAATTTAAACATCCAATTATGAATAATGTATTGCCGGATATTGATGTACTTTTGCCGGATGGTAATACTAAAGAAGAAGCCAAGATGATTAATGAAACCCGTAAAATTTTAGGACGTGCAGACATTGCAATTTCTGCGACGGCGGCACGTGTTCCCGTTGCCAATGCTCACTGTGTATCAATTAATGTTGAATTCTATCATGAGCCTGATTTAGCGCAAGTCAAGGAAATTTTGCAACACACTCCGGGAGTTGTTTATTGTGATGATTATGCCGTGCCAACATCAGTGTCTGGACATGATGAAGTTTATGTTGGTCGTGTGCGAATTGATACTTCGCAACCAAATACTTTAAACCTGTGGACGGTAAGTGATAATTTACGCAAAGGTGCCGCCACTAATGCTGTTCAGATTATGGAGTTGTTACTTGCTTGATTGTTTAATCATTGATGTCTGTGTTGGTATTGCTTTTGTTTTGGTAGCAGCAGTTACGACAATTTTATTTATAAAAAAATAATTTTCGTCATATTTTGATAAGGTCAATCCTTTATGCTGAAAACATGAAGG
>JAFUJE010000007.1 GCA_017473795.1 Clostridia bacterium | reverse complement strand
TCATCACAATGGTAAAAGTATTTGTATAAAAGCCTTGTTAGATTCTGGAAACACACTGATTGATCCAAAAACTAATAATCCAGTTTCCGTGATTTCCTTACCCATATTCCTGAAAATGTTTCCAGAAATTCCAGCCGACAAAATTGTCTTTAATCAATTAGATAGTTATATCAATGGCGGTCATTACATAAATTGCCAAACTGTTAACGGGAAAGGACAAATGTTTGTTTTTCCGCCGGACAAATTACAAATCAATGGAACTACCGTACAAAGTATGTTAGGTGTTAGTACGCAAAATTTTGGAAATCAAAAGTACGATGCAATATTAAATGTTAAATTAGGAGGTCTTTTATGAATTTAATCGCTAAAGCAATAACATTTTTAAAAAAATTTAATTTTAACGATAATGAATGTGATGATTCAGGAGTGTTTTTTATTAATGGTACAGAAGCTTTAGAAAAGCCTTTACCTAAAGCGGAAGAAGAACTGTTGTTGCAAGAGTTAGAGTTAGGCAAACCGGAAACACGTCAAAAATTAATATCTCATAATTTACGTTTAGTAATTTATATTGCTAAAAAATTTGAAAATACCGGAATTGATATTGAAGACTTAATTAGTATTGGATCAATTGGCTTAATTAAAGCTGTTAATAGTTTTAAATATGATAAAAACATTAAACTAGCAACTTACAGCAGTCGCTGTATTGAAAATGAAATTTTAATGTATTTACGTAAAGTGCAGAAAACTCGTAATGATGTATCAATGGACGAAGCCATTAATGCAGATAGTGAAGGTAGTGAAATTCGTCTGGGCGATGTCATCTGTACAACTGAAAATAATATCGACGAAGAATTAGATATGAAGGTTGAAAAAAATCTGTTATGGTTAGCGGTTGATAAATTATCAATTCGTGAGCAAGAAATTATGCAGTTACGCTTTGGCTTGGGTGGAGGAAAAGAGCGAACACAAAAAGAAGTGGCTAATATGTTGGAAATATCGCAATCGTACATTTCACGGTTAGAGAAAAAAATTTTATCCCGACTCAAAAAGGAATTTAATAAAATTGATAACTGAATCTAGACAATGAAATTCTAATATGGTATTATATGGTGATGAGTTTCTTACATTGGATAATCATCTTAGTTGTCGTTATTGTTCTTATAACGTTTTATTCGTTTTTTAATATTTCCCTGTGGATACGTGCATTAATTTCTGGGGCTCACGTTTCGATTGCTGAATTAATTTCAATTACAGTCAAAAAACTTGATGCTCGTAGTATTGTTAATAATTATATTAAAGCAAAAAAGGCTGGCGTTAATATCACTATTGCCCAAATTGAAAACCATTTACAGGCTCATGGTAATATTGAATTAGTAATTAATGCTTTGATTGCAGCTTCTAGTGCTAATTTAAAAGATCTTGATTTAAAAACCGCCATTGCGGTTGACCTTTCGGGGCGAAACATTAATGAGGCAGTGAAGCACTGCATCATGCCACAAATTATTCAGATTAATAACATTACTGCTATTGCTAAAAATGGGATTGAAGTATCAATCAGTGTAAAAGTAACTTTACGTGTTAATTTAAAACGTATCATTGGTGGAGCCTTGGAAGAAACTATTATCGCACGTATTAGTGAAGGTATTATGACTTTAATTGGTAACGCCAGCACGCATAACGAAATTTTAGAACGACCGAATTTAATTACTCAAAAAATTACAGAAAATAAAAATTTGGCTCAGGATACGGCATT
>JAFUJE010000060.1 GCA_017473795.1 Clostridia bacterium | reverse complement strand
GAGATGCAGAAACAGTTATTTTTTTAGCACCAACTGGAATTTTCGTTGTCGCATCAATAGGTTCATAATTTACTCCATCAATCGTATAATGCCAACCAATAAATCTACGTCCATTAGTGTCAAAGATAGAATAACTGCCATTTGTTTTTGCCACTGAAAACGGATAATAATCATAGAAATAATCATCCTGCGGTAATTCTGTAATCAGTTTATCAGTTGCAATACCATTAATTAAAACCTTATCAGAACCATTAGTAGTTATCTCTAAATCATAGATTGCACTTACAGTTAGTTTTTTTACATCGGCATAAAAACTAACTTCTAAAATAGATTCACCTGTATAGGGATCTTTCTTCTCTGAAGTTTGTAATTGTGATAAAATATCTGTCGTTAAAGTCAATACACTATTACCGGCAACAACTTCACCATTTCCACCAATTTGCCATCCGTTAAAGTTATACCATGTTGTATTTGAAAGATAAGGCATCTCAATATAATCACCAGAACGCAAAGGTTCCATCGTGTTTTTATTAGATACAGGATCACTTGCCTGCACCCATTGGCCATTATTATTTTTGGTGTAAAATAAAACACGCAAACGTCGGGGCGTCCATTGAGCGTAAAGGGTCTGAAATTTTGCTCCAACCGATATTGCATCGCCCGGTTGCAATAATTCACTTTCATCGGTATACGAATTATTTTCCAATGACCAACCGACGAAGTCGTAACCAAAACGCACGGGCACATCAGTAACGACACGAACATGACTGCCATAAGCACCTTTCATTGAGTTAAAATTCGGCTGTGTGTTATTTTCCCAACTTCCACCATTAAAATCGAAATTAAATAATAAGCGTTGTAAGTACCACACAGCTTCAAATTCAAAAACAGTGCTTTGATTACTGGTATTAAAATTTGGAATTGTAAACCAATCACCCGCACAATAAACATGACCACTGTCATCACCTACTAAATGCCATCCAGTAAAGATGTAATCAGTTTTCATATAATTTTCACCAGTTAATAACACAAATGAATTACCAATTTTACGTGTGTATGAAGTCACTACAGGGCGTTCGTAATAATTATAAGCCGGCAATGAATAAATATCAGCACCATAATTAAATTTCACAGTTATGTTTTCAGCCGACGATTGATAATTTACAGAAATTGTTATAGCCCAATTAGGATTAAAATAAATTTTTTCACCTAAAAAGGTTGTTTCAACACCGATAGCAATTCCTTCATTAAGGTCTTTTAAATTTGCAGTCTTGATTTCGTGATAAACACCATTATGATCGTAAAAACTATAACTTAAAATTTGCGGGTGATAATAAAGCCAAATACTGCTATCTTCACAAGAAACTGGATTTTCCAAACTTAAATCACTGTAGCTAACATTGGAGAAATCAATATATTGGGTACCAGAGTCTAAATCTGTGAATGGTCGAATCGAATATTGATGTACTGTTGTATTGTTCCAATGAACTGCCCTCAACTCTAAAGTAACAACTAATTCTGAAGATGTTGTGCTAAGCGGAACCAAGCCAGTACCCAAATAATACCACAAAGGATTGGTTGTATCCAAAACTTCACCAGATTCATAACGGGTTTTAATTTGATTTAATGATGCAGCCAATTCTGGATTTTGACTACCATAATGCTCTTTCAAACTACCAACTTGAATTTCCCAATGTGAAAAATGTGCATTGGGTTTATCAGGGTTATTATAAACAGGTAAAGTAATTTGCTCACCGAATTTTTTGCCACTTAAAACATCATAACTGAGATTGTCGTCTTCATGAAAGAACCGAAGATGCATTGTACGGTATTCTAAAAGTGCTGTAAAAGTCGTACGATAGTTAGGTGGGTAAAATTTATTTGTATCACTAATTTCAGTCTTAGTTTCATTACCATTAGCATTACGTTCAACCAGCGTCCAAGTACCGCCCGTGCCACCTGCATCTACCTCATATAATAAATCATTATAAAGTCCGTAATTGTTTAAATATT
>JAFUJE010000006.1 GCA_017473795.1 Clostridia bacterium | reverse complement strand
TCAAGTGAATTTGCAATATAGACATCGTTCATTTGAGGACATACGCAACCATCTGGCAATAAGCATTTAAATCCGTCGTCGAAAGTTTCGTTTGCCTTGCCAAACGTACCTGCCGTTCTAACGTATACTAAACCGTTAGTAATAATTTCGTAGTTTGCTATATCTGCTCTTCCAGTAATCAGCGTTCTGAATTGTGCATATTCACAAGTACTATTATCAATAATTAGCACGTTATTAAATTCAGAGCCGTGGCAAGCATAAGTAACGAACCCAGCATTAGTTAGATGCACGTATTCGCCGTTGCCGTTTTCTCTAACGTTGAGTTTGATATTAAACACGCAGTTGTTAAGTTCGCCATAGAAGAATTGTGCAAAAACGCCAAAGGTGTGCGATCCACCGTAGAATGGCTTATTATTACCGTTCCAAGACGGCATTTCAACATCTAATTCCATATAAACGTTGTTGAAAGTACCAACAAACGTATGGAACATTCCGTATAATGCAACTTCGCCGTCGTCTCTACCTTTAATACCAGTAATCTTATGATTATTACCTTCTAATACGCCAGAGAACGATTGAATATATTCCTTGCCAAACCACGGATTTGCAGCCAAATATTCAGTACAGTCAATATCGTTCATAAGTTTGAACGTACCGTAACCGATTTGGAAAGCATCAAATAAATCTTGTGCAGTATAAATTTCTTTTTCTAAATTAGTGAACTTAACGTATTGAGTGTCGTATCCGTAAATACCTTCTGCGTCTTGAATAACCTTTTCAGCCTGTTGAACGAACATCTTATAATCCATGTTTTCGCCGTAAAGCTTTAACTTCCAGTATCTTTGGAACAATTCGATAGCACCAACTCTCTTTTCGTATTCTTTTCTTTCAGTTCTCTTTAAGTCGCTGTCAAGAAGTTTTTGATACATATCTTCAAATTTAGTTTGTAAGCCGTTTAAGAATTCTTCCGTCCACAAAGCCTTTGAATAAAGAGCACCGTTATTACCCCAGGAGTCAATTTTAATGTTGCCGTTTGTCTTTTCATAATCGGTAATCTGTTTTACAAGCGAGTTATAAACGTCAAGCATATCACTACCAACTATTCCATAATAATTATTCATAAAGTCGGCAGTTAACTTATCCACATCCACGTTGATATCGTAGAAAACTTGGGTAGTAACGAAGTAGGTAAGTTCCTTAAATACGCCAATGTCAGGAAGTTCAGCCAAATCAAAAGTTGAATTCATTTCATCTAATTTAGACGCCCAGTTTTTAAGATAAGGCAAATCATTGACAAACATAAGTCTGTACTTATCAAAATAACCTTGATACAACCAACTGGTGAAATTGTCTGAAACAACTTTCCAACCTTCAAAAGAAGCAGCGTCTAATAAATTTGTATTAGACTCTACGTTAGAAGAACAGTCTGCGTTGTAGAAACATACGTGCGGATAAACTCTTTCGTCTGCCTTTACAAGCGCAACGTACTCGCCTTTTTCTGCATCCCACTTTACAGGGGGTCTTTCGGTGTGATAATAGTTCAAGGTCATAACCTTAAAATCTCTTATCGCACCATCACGTGCCATAAACATATCTTCCATGTGGGGTGTGTCGGGTGCAAGCTGTGAGGTATCTTACTCTTCAGCAAAGGCTGGACTCATTGGATTTACAAAAGCTCTTGCAAAGGAATTGGGATTGAGTGGCATTACAGTAAATTGTGTGGCTCCTGGTC
>JAFUJE010000005.1 GCA_017473795.1 Clostridia bacterium | reverse complement strand
TCGAGTTTCAACTTAATGATGAAGCACAAAACATTTTAGTGGCTTTTTTTCAAGATAGACGTTAAACTTGCAATGTGAAGCGTGAATTAATTAATTTAATTGCGATGATAGGTTTAGTCCTTCTGTGCGGTGCTTTGGTATTGGGAGGTTTAACCGCAGTCCTTTTTATTTTCCCTAATTTAAATTTCTTTGGGGCAAAATCCGTGAACGAGCGGGATACGCAAATTGTGTATAGTGATCCTGTTTTGACTGACGCTTTCGCAAATGGCAAATTTATTTTGGATAGTACTGGTACAAAAATTGAAGTTAAAATGTCAAAAGCCGATTCTGATGAAGAGGGGACAATTGTTGTTAACGAATCGGCAACTGGGATTGCTTTTAACAGCTTAAATCGTACTTTGATTGAATGGACACAAACAATTTATAATGAAGAACTTTATTACCGAATAAAAGTATTAGAGCCATCAGGTGTAGTATTTAAAAACAAACCAACTACGGTACATATAAATTTACCACACCGTGCAACGGGTGATAGTTTTACGCATGACTTTGTTTTGCAAAATGGCTACAGTGATGTGAATTTTTCTTTCGCTGATAATACGGCAAGTTCAACTGATGCTTTGAAAATTGGTTCGTTGGTTGTGGAAAGTGCTACAAGTGTTAATATTCCGGCAAATAGTAATATTTCGGTCGGTAGCATAACCGTGAATGCGAACAAAACAAAACTTGTTTGTCAATCGCCGATTTCAGGTGATGTTATAGTTACTGGTGAAAGTGGAAAACAAACCATAAATACAGAGATTGGTGGCAAAGTTGAAATTAGCGGTAATAACAATGATTTTAGCGGGGATAGTGCGGGCGACGTCAAATTTGAATGTCTTAATGGACGATTAAGCATGAATCAAGTGGATAGTATCTATGTGCATACTCTTGATGCTGCTGTAAATGTTGGCAGTGTGCAGGGTGGGGCAGAGGTTAGAACAGTGAATGGTAATTTTAATGCTGATAAAATTGTTGGGGGCTTAAAGTTTGTGGCAGGTTATATCGATAAACCAGTTGCAACTGCAGTATTGACTGTTGATGAATTAAGTGGAAATGTTGACGTAAAAAATTATGGTGTAGGTAGTATTAATTTAAGTAAGGTAAACGGTAATGTTGACATTAATAGTTCGCAAACAAATGGAGATGATATTAATGTTGAATTTGCTGATGCGGCAAGTAATTGTAGTGTAACGGTACTTGGTTATGATGGCGATATCAATATTAAGGGTATTAATGGTATTGCTTCAATCGAGGTTTTAAATTGGCAAAATGGCGCCGGGGCTGCGAATGTTAATCTTCATTTTAACCACGTAGTGGGTGAGAGTAAGATTTGGACGGGTGGTTATGTTAGCGGTCATCATGAGTGGGGTAATGTTAATATCAGTTTAGATAATACCTGCAATAATTTTAATTTATATGTTTACGGTGCCAGTTCAACTAAAGCCGCCTCGAAATACAAATTCAATGATAATAAGTTAACTAATAGTACCGAGGCTGAATTAGTGGCTAATGAAGTGATAAATAAATCTGGTTCGGTCAGCGGGGCAGTGCATGTGTACTCTAAACAAACAGTGAGTTTGTTTTAGGGGTAGCGTTTTTTAGTTGACGATTAGACATATAAAAAATATAATTTAGGCATACTAGAATGAAAGAAAAACATTGGGGGAAACACATTTGAAAAAACGCGGTCTTGCTAGTTTACTTATCGTTAGCATCATTGCCATCGCTGCTGTTTTTGGTGTTGTTTTTGCTTTCCAAAATGCTGGTTTGAAAAAAGATGTTTATGGAAGTGTTACTGTAACAGTAGATAAACCAAATATTGAATTAGAAATAGAGTTGGAAAAGGATGAAACTGCCGATGGAAAGTTACGCATCGTAGAAACGCCTTTGTCATCGACTGAATTTACGATTACGGTTGGTGGTTTAGCAGAAGACTCAGATGGACGTGTTGAATTAAATAAAAGTTCGATTGATAGCGGTATGGTTACAGTTGACCGTGTAACACCAGAAGAAGAGTCAGCAAATACAGGTGTTAATACTTTTAGAGTCACTGGGCAAAATGGTGGAGCGCCAATTACAATGACGTTTACGACCTATTCTGGGGCGAAAACTATTGGTGTTAACGTTTCCGTAAAAATGGTAGCGAAAGATATGAAAGTCGCTCCTACGGCTCATTTTGGCGTACGGCAAGGTGCTGATGGGTTAAATCTCTTATCAACCGATGTTTTAAGTAAATTTAATTTTTATGCACATGCTGATGATATTAAAGGTGAATATACTCCAAATAGTTTTCCTGTTGAGTATCGTTTAAAGCCAATTAGTGAAAGTTCTCCGGAAAAAGTCTATCCTGGAGTGATTTTAGAGCAAGGCATATTAACAGTGACAGATGATGCTTTATGTGTTGATCAGTACATTGATTTGCAAGCAAAATTGCCAGATATGGATCACTGGGTAGATATTCCTTGTTATGTTTTCCCGGCAGTAAGCAAAATTATGATTAATACTGATGCACATGATGCGACTTCTAAAGATGATAAAATTTGGGATTTAATTGCTAATCGCACGGAATATTCTAGTGCGACTTTTGAGTTTATGTTAGATTGTCAAAAAACTCAATATTCCGATTATGGTTTTTCTGTTCAAAGTGCAGATGTACAAATTGCTCGTGTTGACCATTTAACCCGTTATGAACGTTCTATATCAACAGTTAAAAACTTGGGTGAGGTAGCAATTAATGTAACGGCTTATCCAATCGTGATTGTAGATGGTAAAGAAATTGCTTACAGTGATAGTTCGGATGCAAATGTACAAATTAAAGATACTTTTTTCTTGCGTGTACGTAATGAGTTCCATTTGTTTGAGGAATCTGAAATTTATGGTACGGAAACTTTCTATTTAAAACCCGATAAAGAAACAATTAATGCTTTCCAATATGAAGGTGATTATTATACTGGTGATTATCGTGATACGTTTAAGTTAGATACATTTAACAAGAAAACAGTTAACTTTGATAATGATGTTGAATTTGAATTGCTTGTTGATGATCAAGCGGGTAATGCTGGTAATAAATCAGGTGTATATGGCTGGAATCCTCAAAACAATCCGCAGAATATTAGCCTGTATGATGTTTTAAATATTAGTTATTGGTCGGCTGAAACTAATGACTGGGTTGCGTTATCGGCTGAAAACGATAAATACTATACGAATTACTTAAACACTTTTTCAGTGTCTTTTGTTAAAACAGCAGTGGCAGATGATTTCTTGTCTAATAATATGACATTAAAATTAGGTGTTAAAAGTGTTAGTGTGTTAACAAACGGACAACACGCTACTTGTGAAATTAATTTAGACGTAACTAGTGCAATTGATGAATTTGAAGTAAATAATTTGGTGGAATTTAGTGATGGCGCAACTGGAATTGCATTAGTTTATGACACTAAACACCAAGAGTTTAGCATGGAACAAGTTGATGTCTATGGTTTAATCGTTGATAAGATTGATGCAGATGGTAATGCTGTAGCGTATAAATATAGTCAAAGTTGGAATACGGGAAAAATTACCGATAACCGTGGTGATTTGCCATTTACTATTGTTTCGACTCCAAAAAGTTCGGGTAATTTATATTATACAACTTATAGCATTACTGCCAGTGATATAAGTTCAATTGAATATTATCAAGATTATCCGTTAACGATCGAATATCCTAATGGTAAGAAATTTACCTTTAATGTGCGTGTTTATCCAACTGTAGAAAGCTTATCAATGTCAGTAATTAGTAACAACAGGGGTAAAATTTATCAAACTATTACCGATTTTGACGATACAAGTTATGAGTATGTGCGTACAGTGTATGTCCGTAAAGGATATGCTTATGAATTTGCGGTGGACACACAGGGTGTTAATGTCGGTGCTTTTGCCATGTTTGATAAAATTGTTGACGTTAATGGTAATACCAAGAGTAGCGAATCGTCAAAAATGTTTGACGCAATAAATTTATCGGAAGGTTTATATGAATGCTCAGTTAGTTTACATGCTTACAGTAATTCTGTATACGTTGACAAGAGAGAAAATATCACGGTTTATGTCGTAGTTGTTGATCCTGTTGGTAACGTAGTAGTTAAATCAGATAAATCAAAGGTTGATGCTGGCGGAAACATCGTTGTAAGTTTGGACGGTATCAATGATAGTGCGGATTTAACACTTGAAATGACCTCATTAGACGGGGAAAAGATTGTAGATAATACTTATTTGCATGTTGATGTTGTTGAACCTTTAAACCAAAATGTAGCTCTTGAACAGGGTAGTAAGTTAAATAATTTTAAAATTACGGCGAAGTATTTGGTTGACGAAAGTTTTAATGTTAGTTTTAAAGTATACAAAAATTATAGTTTTGATGGTTTTGACTTAGATGGCCAAGAAGGAACCGAAAATGTTCCGTTTATTTTCAATTATATTGGTGGTAATACTGTAAATGTTACTGTTAAGATTAACAAAGCGAATTTAAATAAAATCGCATTATCAGATAACGATATTAAATATATTGCGGGTACTGGTAATTGTTTGGAATTAGTTTCGGAAGCAGAAAAACTTGCTGAAAAAGAAATAGATGTTGAAGTTGCTAACAACGCAAGATACCAAGATTTTGGTATTGCCTATGCAGAATGGAAAAACGGCAAATTCGAATTAGTACCATTCTCGGTAAATTCAAGTAACGAATTATTAATTGGTGACTGTGTTAATGCACGAGTAGAGTCTACAACTGGTAAAATTTATGTTTCTCCTGTTGAAGGAAAATCTTCTATGGGAGTTTACGTATTAGTTATTTATGCATGTGATAGTTTACGATACGTTAAAAACGATGGTATGAGTGACCTAGTTTTACCGGATACCTATGAATTAATTACTTTTTATGTTGGCACAGAAAGTGATATTGAAGAAAAAATTAAAGACTTGGAAAGTGACTGTGTTCACGATGCAAATAGTGGACAACGTAATACTCGTGGTGGATATAATTGGGTTTTACCTAGTGAAAAAAGCGACGAATTGTTTGCAACCTTGTTGTATACTTTTGGACAAGACACATATGGTTCAAAAATTAAAGCAAATGTATATTATTTAGATGATTTATATACTATCCTTGGTTGGAATGCTTTAAAGGAAGTTTCGACGCCAATTTTGACTAAGTTTGTCAACGGAGTACAAATTGGATTTGAAAAAAGCCTAAAAGAAGATGTTGATGGCCGATACCAAATTGATTTGAATCAAATTTTTGAAAAAGATAATGTAAATGATAAATTCTGTAGCGATATTAATTCTGTTGTCCATTTTAAGTTAAATGTTAATGGTGCGACGTTGACTTTTTACGTTGCAGAAGGTTTGAACGAGTTTGAAGTTAAGATTTCTAGTGGCGAAACTGTTAATGGGGTGGTAGCACGTAAAAATTTATCGCCTGATGAATATACAAATACTGTTGATAGCGTAACCATGCAACGTGGTAATGGTTTCTCTTTCATGTCTAATTTAGGTGTTAATTCCGGCTGGTTATTAAATAGTCCTGATTTTGATGATAATG
>JAFUJE010000059.1 GCA_017473795.1 Clostridia bacterium | reverse complement strand
TATGGCAGAAAATAATCAACTTAATGTTAGTGAATTGCAAGGAATACCTAGTTACATTCCAATTTTTATAAGTGCTGAAAATTTGTACAAAGATGACTATACAAACCCAATGATTCAAACATATAAGAAAAACTTTATTTTTGTTTGTTACGGCGGTACTGGTGATTATAACCAAAAAGAACTTGAGTTTAGTTACGGACAAACATTTACTGTTTTTAACGCTCAACAAAATAATTATAATATCATTTTTAATAAAGCATGGTGCCAATTTGTATGTTGGAAAATGAATGGTGATTATTACAATGTCGGTAAGGCTTATAAGGTTGGTATCAGTGATGAATTAAAAGGTGACCAATTTATTTTTGATGCATCTGGTAGTGATTGCTGGGTTAATTATCCTGTTCAATTTTATATTTACAATGGTAAAAATAATGAGGCTTATGAACCTAGTGCGTTCTATGATAACAAAGGCAATAAATATTCAATCAGTAAGTTATTGACGTACTCCAATAACTTGGGTCAAATTTACTTGCCAGGCTTAGACCATAAATTTACTGGGACAGACGGTTCTGTTTATCAGTTTATTGGTTGGAGTATTAACCAAACAATTCCAAGCACTTTTAATTCACTATTATGGAATAATACGAATATTGAATATCGTATTTTACCAAACCGTACACGTAACACTGTTTTAAATTCTGGTTATTTAACCCGTGATGGTGAAAGTGATGTTTAAAAATATTATGCACTTTACGAAAAGGTGACTCCAGATATGCAGTATGAACTTCTGGAAAACCAAACTTTTGCGGTTGAAGGTCCAATTCAAACTACGGCAACCAGTTTAAATATTCCATTTGCTAAATATCATGACGGTTATATGTTGCCAATTTCAAAAATCAAAAACAATGGCTTTAAGGATCGTGATTTTACGGAAATTACAATTGGTGCCGCTGTTAGTGAGATTGGTGACTATGCTTTCAGTGGAGTTAATGCTAAACAGATAACTTTTGCCCACAAAGGTTTAGATATTAACTACAACTATCAAAGTGCGTCGTTAAAATTGACAATTGGCAAAAATGCTTTTGCTGAAAACGGAGCTGTTCAGAAAATAATTTTACCGGCTGCTTTAAAAACGATCAATGATTATGCTTTTTATTCGTGTACTAAATTAGTAAATGTTTCTTTTGAAAGAGAAGTGGTTTCGTTAAGTAATATCGGAAACTTTGTCTTCCAAGATAATATCAGCATGACTGATAATGCTATTATACGGTTACTCATCAATGATTCAAGTAGTATTGGTAAATTTACAAAGGTTGGAGATGGTATTTTTAGGAATACAAATATTTCTAATGTACTGACCAGCGATGACAAATTAACTAATAAAATTGTTTGGCGTGGAAAATTATTACACGTTTATTACCCAACTGGATTTGCTACCGATTTATTCTTTGAGGAAAATGAAATTGCTGGTTATGCTTTCGTAGATGCAGGAAATGATGATGTTAAAATCACTCTTCACTTTACCAATCCTAATGTTATCATTAATGCGAAAGCATTTAGTATGTTGCATACCAGTGTTGATAAAATTTATTTGAAAAAAGATAAAACTTCAGTAAAAATTGAAAATGTTCACGTTGATGCTTTTGATAGTACGATCGACCATCAAGTCTCGGTTTTCACAAACAACTATATGACATGGGATGAAAAATTCCGAGCTGTCACAAGTTTTGGTAAGGTAAAATTTGTTGATGATTAATGTGCGCTTATTGCCGGAATCCCAGTAACAAATCACAAGTGATCATGTCTGCTTGTTTTGAGCGGTCAAGTAGTGTTAGTCCCGGGTATGGCGCAATAATTGTTACTCGCTTAGACAAAGGGTTGACTACTTTACTAACATCTATAAAAAAATAATCCATGCAGACACGACCAATAATCGGACAGTATTCTTTGCCAACAAGTACGCTAACACGGTTACTAAATTCTATCGGAATGCCATCAGCGTAACCACCTCGAACTATACCAATGACCATCGGGTGCGTAGCAGTAAAGGTTCCATTGTAGCCGACGCTGGCACCGGGTTTAAGTTTTTTTATTGCTATGATTTCTGATGTGACGGTAATTGCGGTCTTTGTTTCTTTGATTCCGCCGTAGAGTGCTTTTCCAATTCTGACCATGTGAAAGTTTGCCGGTGGGTAATTAATTACGCCGCTACAGCCGGCATGGATTAAAATATTGGGAAAGGTTTGTTGACAAATCCGAGTTAACTTTTGGAACTGGTTAAGTGCATTTTTAACCTGTTTCAATTGTCCACTCTCATGGGCAAGATGCGTGTAAACGCCTTCTATTTGCTCTTGTTTTAAGATCTTAAGTGTTTCACGTAATTCATGTACTGAGGTTATTCCAAAACGGTTCATCGCAGTATTAACGGCTAAATGTATGCGTGGGTGGAGTTTTTCTTTGATAAGGCTACGTGCTTGAGTGATATTTTCAACTGTAATAATTAAGTTATATTTGATTGCTTCGCTAATGTTTTTGCAAATGCCTAGTAATAAAATATCCTGTGAAATGCCGCTACGGCGTAAGATAATACCTTCTTCAATTGTTACTACAGCGAAACAATCAACGTGCGGTGCTAACAATTTACTTATTTGTTTTAAACCTAATCCATAAGCGTTAGATTTTACAACAGCACAAAATTTGGTTCCGGGATTAAGATGTTTTTTTATTGTTGCAACGTTTTTTAAAATTGTTCGTAAATTGACTTGAACAGATAACATAATTTGATATATGATTTAGTATGCGGATAATTGCAGGCACACATCGTGGTAAAAAGTTGGTTGAATATTATGGGGTAACTACACGACCAACTACGGATCGTGTGAAAGAAAATGTTTTTAATTTGTTAAGTAATTATTTGAATTTTAACGGTATTCATGTTTTGGATCTTTTTGCCGGAACGGGAGCGTATGGTATAGAGTGCTTATCTCGAGGTGCTAAATTCGTTCATTTTAACGATTGTGATGTGGCTGCAGTTAATGTGATTAAAAAAAACTTAGGCCAAATCTGGCATAATTGTTGCGTAACAAAAAAAGATTATTTGGCTGCGTTGGGCGATCAGTATGATTTAATTTTTCTTGATCCGCCGTATGATAGTGATTATGGTATTCAAGCGATTGATGCAATACAACATGGCTTAATTGTTTTTGAAACCGACCGTGAATTTAATCATCCACAAATTGTTGACGCACGTCGCTATGGACGTGCTCGAATTTATTTAATTCAAAAATAATAAATAAATTGAAAGTAGGGCACAAGCCAAAACTCCGTGGGTAATTTTGTATCCGAGGTAAGTGCTAAATTTAACTTGGTAAGTTTGCATAAAAATCTGCTGTTGCATTGCTACCGATAATCCACCGAAAGCAACAAAGAACTGGATT
>JAFUJE010000058.1 GCA_017473795.1 Clostridia bacterium | reverse complement strand
TTGGAGCCATCCTCATACCCAACATACCCCGGTGGCGCACCAACGATCTTACTAACACTATGTGATTCACTAAACTCACTCATATCCAATTTGATAAAAGCTTTCTCGGTATTATGTAAAATTTGCGAAACTTGCTTGCAAACTTCGGTTTTACCAACGCCTGTTCTTCCTAGGAAAAAGAAAGAACCAACTGGTCGATTAGCATCATTGATTCCACTTCGATTACGACGAATAACTTTAGCAATGGCACTAACAGCCTTATCTTGTCCAATAATACCTTTTTGCAAATCTCTTTCCAAGTTCATTAAATTCTTTTGGTCATTAACATTAATTTTATTCAAAGGTATTTTTGTCATCTCAGATACAACAGCAGCAATATCAGCATTGGTAATCATTGAAGACCCGCCCTTGATTCTAGCTTTAGCACAAGCCTTATCCAAAACGTCAATTGCTTTATCTGGTAAGTTACGATCAAAAATATATCTGTTAGATAACAAAACTGCCGCAGTCAATGCACTATGATTAATTTGAACTCGATGATAATTTTCAAAACTTGGTGCGATTCCTTCTAATATAGAAACAGTTTGTTCTGGCGTTGGCGGATAAACCATAACTGGATCAAAGCGACGTTCTAAAGCTGGATCTTTTTCAATGTATTGGCGATATTCGTCAATAGTCGTTGCACCCACACAACGCAAAGAGCCACGGGCTAACGCTGGCTTTAAAATTTCACCAACCCCCATTTCACCTTCTTTGTTACCACTGGTTACAATGTTATGAATTTCGTCAATAAATAAAATTACATCATCCCGATCTCTTAGTTCTTGTAATACTTTATTTAAGCGTCCCTCTAATTCCCCACGGTATTTTGAACCACCCAACAACAAACCAATGTCTAACGAATAAACAATCTTATCTTGTAAGATATCGGGAACTTTATGTTCTACAATGCGCTTTGCCAATCCTTCAATGATTGCACTCTTACCGACACCAGCTTCACCGATTAAGACTGGATTATTTTTTGTTTTACGACATAAAATTTCGATCATACGATCCGTTTCTTCATCTCGACCAATAATGCGCTCAATTTTCCCTTGTCGTGCTCTTTCTGTTAAATCTTGCCCATATTCAACCAAAACTGACGACAAGCCATTACTTGCCGCAGTATCAGAAGTATGTGCCATTGAAGGTTCTTGTTTAAAAACTGGTATCGACATATCTGGCGAAACCGACGGCTTGGATTGTGTAGCCACTGGCTTTTTTACAACTTTTCGTGGCTCAGGTTTTTCCAAGATTCCATCATTAACAATTTTTTGTAAAATACGTTGCGACGCTCCAGGATTGATTTTGTCAATTACTGATTTACTTTGTTTACACTTTGAAGCCAAAACAAACAAAAGATCTTCACTGAAAATTTCCGGATGATTAAATATCATACTTTGCGTTTCAGCAAGTTCTAAAACTTCATTCACGGATTTATCAGCAAGGAAAGCCGATGGTGTTGCCGCAATTCGTTCCGCTG
>JAFUJE010000057.1 GCA_017473795.1 Clostridia bacterium | reverse complement strand
GTTAATTCTTTTACTAAATCCGATACACTGGTTACCATCTTCGCATTTTGATTTGCAATCAAAGCGTTAGTTCCCTGACTAGCGTAACAATTAATATTCCCCGGTACAGCAAAAACTTTGCGTGACAAAGCATTCGCCATTTTAACAGTAATCAAGGTTCCGCTTCGCAAATCTGCCTCCACAGCAATAACAGCTGTTCCTAACGCAGCGACAATCCGATTACGCTGCGGGAAGGTTGTTTTGCCGCCATGAAGTTTTGGTGGATACTCTGAAATTAACAATCCCCTCATCGCAATTTCATCTTGCAAATCTTTATTTGCTGCTGGATAATAAACATCAACTCCATTTCCTAACACTGCTATCGTGGCTTCTTTTGCCCCTTGGTGCGCTGCAGCATCAATTCCCTCTGCTAACCCTGATACAACTGCAAAGCCTGCTGCAACGCATTGAGCAGCTAAATCCTTTGCCACCATTAAACCATAACGAGTACAATCTCGTGTGCCTACAATTGAAATTAATGGGCGATTCAACAAGTTCAAATCACCTTTAACGTACAACTGTTTTGGCGGATCTTTTAAATCCATCAATGCATGAGGATAATTTACATCACCCAAGCGAATAATTTTAATCTCATTCATTAGCGCCTCGATTAAAACGATCTAAACTTCGGTAAGATATGGCTTCACTTAAATGCTCTGGCAAAATTTCCGGTGAACCAGCCAAGTCAGCAATTGTTCTTGCTACTTTTAAAATTCGTGTGTAAGCACGTCCAGACAAATTCAAACTCTCAAATGCCGTTTTTAAAATGTTTTCGCAATCCGTACTTAAGGTACAGTATTTTTTTGTCATTGCGGTATCCATTGTTGCGTTATTGTGAATTGCTGTTTCACTAAAACGTTCGTTTTGCACCGAACGAGCTTTAGTCACCCGTTCACGTATTGTTGCACTATCTTCAGCTAACTTATCATTCGTTAAATCATCATAAGTAACTTGATCAACTTCAATATGTAAATCAATACGATCCAATAATGGTCCTGATATTTTTCCTAAATAGCGTTGAATTTTTGATTGTGTGCATTTGCAACGGTTAATACGACTACCATAATAACCACACGGACAAGGATTCATACTAGCAACCAAAACAAAAGACGCCGGATATTCTATAGTCATTGCCGCACGAGAAATCATGATTGTATAGTTTTCCAACGGCTGTCGCAATAATTCCAAACAACTACGATTGTACTCTGGCATTTCATCTAAAAACAAAACACCATTATGAGCCAAAGATATTTCTCCGGGACGTGCATATTTACCACCACCCGCTAACGAAACAGCCGATGCCATATGATGCGGACATCGAAAAGGACGAGTCAAAACAATGCCATGTTCCGCATCTAATAATCCAGCACAACTATGAATTTTCGTGGTTTCCATACTTTCATTAAAAGTCATCGGAGGTAATATGGTTTGAAAACATTTTGCTAACATTGTTTTACCGCTCCCCGGTGGACCGATTAATAAAATATTATGTCCACCTGCCGCTGCAATTTCCAAGGCTCTCTTTGCCACAAACTGACCACGGACATATTTCATATCACAAGGATAAACCGCATCGTCTAACAAAGTTTTAAAGTTAGCAGGCTCAACCTTTTTTAACGAAGATACTTCTTGCATTTCACCAGCAAAATAATTCACAACATCGGCTAGATTATTTGCCGTGTACACATTAATACCAGAAACAAATGACGCTTCATGATAATTATCTGCTGGGATAATCACATTCTTAATTTTCTTTTCTACTGCGGTTAATAAAGCAGGCAAAACACCATTTGTACGACGTAATTCTCCATTCAAAGATAACTCGCCATAAAAAGCCCAATCAGTCAATGGTTTTGTAATGACTTGTGCATTTGCCAAAATACCAACCGCAATGGGTAAATCATAAATTGCGCCTTCTTTTTTAGCGGATGCTGGAGCCAAATTAATTACAACATTACCAACCGGAAATTTATAGCCTAAATTTAATATTGAACTTTTAACACGTTCTTTACCTTCTTTTACGGCGTTATCCGGCAAACCGACCAAAGTATATCCGGGCAATCCTTTGCTGATATCAACTTCGACATCGACAATATAGCCATTAACGCCATTGATACCAAAACTTTTAATTGTTATCACAAATATAAAATTACAATAAAGTGGCAGTAAAGTAAACTAATTTAAAATTCACGTGCTAAATTATTTTGGATTTCGACATATTTTCCGCAAAT
This sequence comes from Clostridia bacterium, assembly GCA_017473795.1. Classification (GTDB taxonomy): domain Bacteria; phylum Bacillota; class Clostridia; order Christensenellales; family UBA1242; genus RGIG8050. Next base: position 3,154 of record JAFUJE010000057.1, on the reverse strand, counting down.
TTTTACAAATTTCGCACAATTTCGACTTTATTCGCAGTTGTCGAACTTCGGTACATAAAATATGCTTTAATCCATAACCAATAAAAAAAGGAGAAGAACAAAAAAAATGGAAAACAGAGTTTATCTTTACGGATTAGTGGTCAGCAATCCAACACCTTGCGATGACTATTATGGCAGTGATTACTGTAATATGGACATATCTGTACAACGCTTGTCAGGAATTGTTGACACCATTCCACTAACCATTCACCACAGCCTAATTGAAAGGAACAAGATTAAATTAGGTAACAACTTAGCAGTAATTGGCGAATTTCGCAGTTACAACAAAATTGAAAACAACCGTAGTCGTTTAATGTTAACTATGTTTGTACATGAAGTAACTGATGACATTGATGTAACAAATCCTAATATCATCGAATTATCTGGCTACATTTGTAAAATGCCAGTTTACCGTACTACCCCATTTAATCGTGAAATTGCCGACTTATTAATTGCTTGCAACCGCAGTGGTAATAAAAGCGATTATCTTCCAGCAATTGCCTGGGGCCGAAATGCCCGTTTTGCTAAAAACCTTACCGTAGGTGAACAAATTCATATTTCTGGACGTATCCAAAGCCGCGAATACCAAAAACGTTTAGAAGACGGTTCAGTACAAACCCGCACTGCCTACGAAATTTCTATTAATCAAATTGATTGCGAAAACGCAAACTCTCAAATCGGTGAAACTAATTTTATTTTAAATAATCTATAACCTTATCAGTTCCTTCAATCCATGTTTGTTTAGCACAATTATTAATATATTTGAAACGGTTTTCATACACATCTTTCAGCGTTTTCATCAAACTATCTACACTCAATTTTTCCTGAGGTAGAACTTCACAAACGCCTAACTTTTCTAAAAAACCTGCATTTTGAATTTGGTCTCCACGACTTTCGGTTCTTGGTAAAGGAACATAAATTGCAGGTTTTTTTAATGCTAACAATTCCGAAACCGTACCGGAACCTGACCTTGCCAAAACGACGTCAGCCCAAGCAAAAGCGTTTTGTGGATTTTCCAAATATTCAACCTGTAAGTAATTTGGGTGTTTATATTTCGGGTTATTTTTACCTTTTCCGGTTAAATGCAACACATTCCATTTATCACAAAGAGAATTCAACGCTGACCATACAATATTGTTTATTGCCGCAGCCCCAAGACTTCCACCTGTAATCAACAAGTTAGGCTTACCATTTTTGGGTAGATTAATCATTTCGGCATTACCGGTATAGATGCTTTTACGTAGAATTGCCCCCGTATGAACCATTTGCGGATATTTCTTTTGTTTAATGGGAAATGTTGTACACAACGTATCACATTTTTTTGCAGTTAACCGGTTAGCTAAACCCAATGACATGTCGCTTTCGTGCGCAACAACCTTGATTCCTAAACTTGACGCAGCAAATACTACAGGCAAAGCCACAAATCCGCCTTTGGAAAAAACAACTGTTGGTTTTAATTCTCGTAAAATTTTTTTTGCTTCACGTATACCTTTAACTAATTTAAAAGGTATTAATAAATTTTTTAAGGTTAATGTTCTTCGCAGTTTAACCGTTGTGATTTCAAAGTATGGTAACTCATTTTGTTTAACAATATCTTTTTCAACACCAGCACCACCGATATAAACGATTCGATCAAAATGTTTTTTAAGATATGGCAATAAAGCAATATGTGGTAAAACATGACCAGCGGTGCCACCTCCGGTTAAAACAATAGTTCGCATATATTATTTATATGTTAATTAACCAATATCTATCGACCAAACTTTTCCAGCAACTAATTCTACTTCATCAATTCCGTTAAGAGTTTTATTCCATGCAATTTCTTTGTTACGTACTTTATGGAATGCTTCATTAAAAATCAGTTTAATTTTTACATTTTTAGTTGGCATAATTTTCAAACTTACTCTACCTTTGGTTGCGTCCCAACTCATTGTAACCTTAGCTGCAAAATCTGTTGCTAAGTTTTTAACACTACCAACCATTAATGGTTCAATTAACATTTGTAAAACCCTTAAGGCATTCGACGCACTTTGTAAAACACAATCGCTAATGGCAGTACCTACCCCCAACGAAACTGCAATATCTAAGTTTGGTTTGTCATTCGTTGTCATACCAGAACCACGCCAATCGTTCGACAAAAACAAGCCAGAAGGCGTAACAGAGCTGTTAATAATCTTTACTAAAAGATTCTTAACTTCCGCAATATCTGCACCATAAGCCAATTGACATGCCGCCATTACCAAATTTCTAGTTGGTTGATAAGAAGCTGCATTACGAACACGAGTTTTAACTGCATTGACACTAGCAGTGCTTGCCAAAATTTCGGCTTCTGGACTTGCACCTTGAATCACAGCCGGACGATAAGTAATTTGCGGATCATTTATCATAAAGTTTTTTAATGGATACAAACCATAACCATGCATCACACCAGCATTTTCAATTTTATCAACAAACACAGAATTCGTGTATTCTTTCAAGCAACCATCACTGTTAACATTCAAGTTCGGGATTTTGGTCAACATATCTTGCCAAACTGCAACATCGTCTTTAGCGGTTTTTAACAAAGTCGCAGCATTAATTAAATTATTTAAAAGTGTTTGTAAAGCTAAGAAATCAATCGTTGAAGACGAAGCCAAAGCAAAATCAACTAAAGGACGTCCTGCAACCAAGTTTCCCGGTGTAGCGTTAGGACTGTAACTTGGGATTGTTACGTATTTGCCCGATGAATCTAATTTTAAGAAATCTGAATAGAACTCAAATACGTTACGCATAAATGGGAAAATTTTACTACGCAATGTCTTCTCATCGCCTGTAACCAAATAATAATCATAAAACATATTGGCGGCCAAAGCTGATGAAGCAATAAAGTGTAAGGTTGCCGAATCAACACTACCAAAACTAGCAGAATCCATTGCTGTAATTCTTGGGACAAAATAACCACGCATGCCATAGACACGTGCGGCGTTCTTTTTCAAATCAGATTCATAAGACATATAAAAATCTAACAACTTTAACAAAGCATCTGGCGTAATTGATTTCGTCATGCCCGAATACAACAACTGTGCAATACCATCTAATGCTGCAACACCGTGATTAGAATTATTATCAGCACACC